>JANOYI010000151.1:0-33279 GCA_031428795.1 Ilumatobacteraceae bacterium
CGTGGACACCACCACCGCTGGTGCCGAGACCACAGTTGCGGCCGGTGGCGATGGCGTTGAACTTCGCTGGCGTACACGCCCCGACAACGACGCTGAGGCCGAGGTATACGCCGGCATCAGCGACGGCATCGACGCCGAGAATGGCGACGCTGTCAGCCTGAGCTATGAACCCGGCACCAACGAGGGTTCCCCCTACCAGGACCAGTTGGTGACGGAGATCGCCAACGGCACCGCACCAGACGTCTTCTGGATTCCCGGCACCGACATCGCACGGTTCCAGAAGGAGGGCCTCATCCTCGATCTCGGTCCTCTCGCCGCCGCTGATGGTTTCGACTCCAGCGAGTTCTACCCGGAGCCGATGTACCACCTGACCTACGACCCGGCCGCAGGCGCACCCAGCGCCGACGTGCTGTGGGGTCTGCCCCGCGACGTCTCGACCTTCGCGTTGTATCTGAACAACGACCTCATCGCTGAGGCCGGCGCAGACGACCCGCGCGCCCTTGCGGCCGCAGGTGAGTGGGACTGGGCAGCGTTCCAGGACGTCGCCGAGAAGGTCACCGCACTCGGCGGCGCCGACAAGGGATTCGCGATGAGCAGCTGGTGGGCCAACTACGGCCTCTTCATGAACGCCGCCGGTGGTGGCTTCTTCAACGAAGATCGCACCGCCTGCGCACTCGACACCGACGAGTCGATTGCCGGCCTCACCCAGGCCAAGGCCATCTTCGACGCCGGACTCGCCGTGCCGTTCGGTGAAGACGGCGAAGCCCCGTGGAAGGCCGGCACCGTCGGCATGTTCGTCAACGGTCGCTGGGCTACCCCCGGCGCCCGCGCCGATGCCAACTTCAACTGGGACGTCGTCGAACTGCCGCAGGGCCCGGGTGGCTCACAGGGCAACTGGCTGTTCTGGGGCGCCTACGTGGTGAACGCCAAGACCGCTCACCCGCAGGAAGCGTGGGAGCTTGTTCAGGCCCTCACCACCGCCGACACCCAGGCACAGATCAGCGAACTCGGAGCGAACATCCCGAGCCGCAAGAGCGACGCAGCAATCGATGCGTTCCTCACCTTCACCCCGCCCGAGAACAACCAGGCGTTCATCAACGCACTGGCCGACTCACCCACCGCTGAAGGCCCGTTGTGGGCCGGCGACTGGCCGACGTTTGACACTGCGATGAACGACGCCGTGACAGCCGTCATCAACGGGGAGCGCACGATCGAGGACTACCAAGCCAAGATCTGCTCCGAAACAACAGCAGCCTTCGACAGCTGATACCGAACTGCATGGGGCCGGGGGTGACACACCCCCGGCCCTGTGTTCCTTGCGTGTGGTGAACTGAGTTCGAGGGAAGGGGGACTGACAATGCCGTCGCTACGTCGACGTACGCCGGGCGAGCACCGGTTGAGCCTGCGCACCGGCCTGATGTTGGTGTCGGTGTGGCACGCAATCGGAGCGGCCGCCGCCTTGGTGCTCGTGCTGCTTGCCAGCCGCAATGGCGAGCAAGAACTGCCGTGGAAAGTGTCGATCTTCCTTCGCGTCTTTGGTCTTGCAGCCCTCATTGCTCACGTGTACGCGGCGTTCGGTGTGATGCGCGGGCACCGTCGGGCGCGAAGTGTGTCGCTCGTCGTCAACTATCTCGTGATGGTCATCATGTCGGTGGCAGCCCTTCATCAACTGGGCGCCTTCACTGGCATCGGAAAGCTCGGCGAAGGCTTCAACAAGGCCTTCGTGCCCTTCTTGGTGGTGCTCGTCGGCTTGCTGTGGGTGCTGGTTGCTGGCCAACTGCTGTCCCAACGACCCACAGCCCGTGGCCCGCTGGCCCTTCGCAAGGCTGGTTGGCTTCTCACCGCCGCAGCCGGCGCGACCTTCGTGATCGTCGCCGATCCCAGCGGCATGTTGGCCGCTATCGGTGATCAGATCACCGAGCCGGTCACGCTCGGCTCGATCGCCGTTGCAGTGGCTGCCGCACTTGCCATGAAGTTCATGTGGGCGCGGCGAGTGGCCCGCCATTTCGGCACCACCAGCGGCGAGGAACAGACGCTGAGCGGCCTCGCCTTTCTGTCGCCGAACCTGCTCGGGTTCGCGACCTTCTTCGCCTTTCCGCTCCTTCTTTCCCTGTGGGTCAGCTTCTACGACTCCAAGACCACTGGCACCGGCCGCTCATTCGTCGGCCTGGGGAACTACATCGAGGCATTGTCGATCGACTTCAGCAGCAGCTCATCGGGCAACGCCGGCGTGGAAGTACTCAAGCCCGGTTATCAGGTCCTGATGCACCTCGACTGGTTCGGATCGCATTGGGTGCTCGGCGCCCGCGATGTCATCTTCTGGACGTCGCTACGCAACATCGTGATCTTCTTGCTGCTCGCTGTGCCGCTGGCGGTGTTGCCGGCCCTGATCTTGTCCAGCATCCTCGCCTCGCACCTGCCGGGTATGAAGGTTTTCCGGGCCATCTACTTCGTGCCCTCGGTGGCGGGGGTGATCGGCGTGGCAATCATCTGGGGACAGATGTTCCAGAGCACCGTCGGCTGGATCAACTACCTCATCAGACGCGCCGGCGAGATACTCCCGTTCGTCGATCCACCAGCCAACGGGCACCCTTGGCTCAGTGACAATTCCACCGCGCTGCTCGCGATGGTGGTGGTGTTCGCGTGGATGAGCTTCGGGTTCAACACCGTGCTGTACCTCGCCGGTCACCAAAGCATTCCCAAAGACCTCTATGAAGCAGCCGAGATCGATGGCGCCAACACGTGGCAGATCTTCAAGCGCATCACCGTGCCGCAGCTGCGCAACACCACGTTCTATGTACTCATCACCACCTCGATCCTGGCGCTGCAGCTGTTCGACATCGTGTGGATCCTGTCGACCCCGCAGCCGGGCGGACCGGACAACGCAACCATGACGCCCGTCATCGCGTTGTACAACGAAGCGTTCAAGGACAACCGCCAGGGCTACGCCTCTGCGTTGGCATGGGTGCTGTTCCTCATCATCTTTGCGTTCACCTTCGCCCAGTTCCGGCGCGACAAGGATGGCGCAACCTCCGGAGGCCTGTCATGAGCGTCCGTCGCAAGGGTCCCCGCGTCACCGTCGTGCGTTGGCTGACATACGGCCTCCTGGTGTGTGTGGCCGTGGTCGTCATCTTCCCGTTTGTCGTGGCGGTGTCGACGTCTCTGAAGCGCAACACCGACATCTTCACCTATCCCCCGTCGCTGATCCCCAAGAAGGAAGCCACGGTCCCGGCCAGCGAACTCGGCCGGGAGGGCGATCCCCTTCCGCTGTTCACCTTCGCGGGTCGCGACGGCGACTTCGCGCTCGTCGACAGTGATGCACCGCTTGCAGAGTTTCGGTCGCTGGAGGACCCCGACATGTTGTTCACACTTGCAGCCGATGCGGGCGACAAGACGGGTGCCACTGTCATGATCGACGGCGAGGAGGAAGATGTCTTCTCGATCGACGTCGATGGCGTCACGCTGGAGGCATATCGTCAGCGCCTCACCGTCGGCGGGTTGTTCCAGTCAGTCGACCGGCCGGACGAGACGCTGCTCAGCCTCGTCAACAGCGCCACACCGAGCAAGGTGTTCGGGCCACGGTTCGAGAACTTCTCAGAGGTGGTCACGGAGAAGAACCTCGGCCGTTCGCTGACCAACACAATGTTGGTCACCATCGCCGTGGTCACCGGCCAGATCCTCACCTCCATTCTCGGCGGGTACGCGTTCGCTCGCATCAAATTCAAGGGGCGTGGAGCGATCTTCATGGTGTATCTGGGTTCAGTGATGATCCCCTTCGTGGTGCTCATCATCCCCCTCTTCGAGCTGATGCTGGACTTCAACTGGACCGACAACCTGGTCGCGTTGATCGTGCCTTTCATCTTCTCTGCCTATGGCACGTTCCTGATGCGGCAATTCTTCCTAGGCATTCCACAGGAAATCGAGGAGGCTGCGCTGCTGGATGGCGCAAGCCGATCGCTCATCCTGTGGAAGGTGATGGTGCCGCTGGCCCGGCCCGCAATCGCGACGCTCGCCACCTTCGGATTTCTCTACGCCTGGAACTCGTTCTTCTGGCCGCTGGTCATCATCAACTCGGGTAACCCCGACAACGGCATGTTGTCGCTCACCCTGTCGACACTTGGCGGCAGATCGAGCACGGACACCAACCTGGTGTTCGCGGGCGCAGTCCTCGCGATGACGCCGCCGATCTTGGTGTTCCTGTTTGCACAACGGTATTTCGTCGAGAACTCCGCCTCGAGCGGACTCAAGTAGGGGGCATTCGATATGTCTGCAGTGACTTTCAGCGGTGTCACCAAGCGATACAAGGACGGCCCCAAGGCTGTCGACGATCTGAACCTCGTCATCAACGACGGCGAATTCATGGTGCTGGTCGGCCCCTCCGGCTGCGGCAAGTCGACGGCACTGCGAATGATCGCTGGCCTCGAGGAGATCAGTGGCGGCGACCTGCGGATCGGCGAGCGCGTCGTCAACGACGTGCCACCTGGCGAGCGCGATATCGCGATGGTCTTCCAGAACTACGCGCTCTACCCGCACATGACAGTGCGCGAGAACATCGGTTTCGCGCTCGAGGTTGCGAAGGTGAACAAGGTCGAGATGAAATCCCGAGTCGAGGCGGCCGCTGAGATGTTGGGCCTCACCGAGTATCTCGACCGGCTACCCAAAGCGCTCTCCGGCGGGCAGCGTCAGCGCGTTGCGATGGGCAGGGCCATCGTGCGCTCGCCACAGGTCTTTTTGATGGACGAACCACTCTCCAACCTCGACGCAAAGCTGCGCGTGCAGATGCGATCAGACATCATCCAGCTGCAGGCAAGCCTTGGAACGACGATGGTGTACGTCACCCACGATCAGGTGGAGGCAATGACGATGGGCCACCGGGTTGCGGTGATGCGCAAGGGTGTGCTGCAGCAGGTGGCACCACCGCAGGAGCTCTACCAGACACCCGCCAACCTCTTCGTGGCTGCCTTCATCGGCAGTCCCGCGATGAACCTCATCACGGCTGATGTCACCGTCTCCGCCTCCGATGGCTCGGTGAGTCTGGCGTTCGGCGGCCACACACTGGCCATCAATCCCAAGGCGCTCACCCGCTATCCCGGCCTCGCTGAGCGCAGTGGCACCAAGGTGATCGTCGGGCTCCGGCCTGAGCACTTCGCAATGGAGGACGACCTCGACGTACCCGCCGACCAGATCATCGAGCTGTCCGTCGTGCTCGCGGAAGCGATGGGTGCCGAGGTCCACATCCACGCGCTGATCGATGTGCCGCCACCCGCCTTCGAGGGCGAGCCAGTCGCCAGCGAGGACGGGGCCGAGGCCCTCGTCGATGGCACCGAAGTGATAGCCCGAGTCGACGGCATCCATACAATCGCCATGGGTCAAGTGGTCCGGCTCGCCGTCAAAACCCATCTCGCACACTTCTTCGATCCGGCCACTGGCGCTCCCCTGCGCTGAGTTGCTCCACGTCCTCCCCGATTGCGACTCATGACTCAAGCACTCAACGACTCCGCCAGCGACGACGAGCGACACGACGTGCGCACCGACCCACACCTGGGCACGGTTGTGCACGTGGTGGGCACCCGTCAAGCGCGGCCCAATCTGCCCAGCACCGGTTGCCCTTTCTGCCCCGGCGGCCGCGAGGCCCCCGAGCCATACGACGTTCGCTGGTTCCAGAACCGGTGGCCGGCGATGCCCGGCGATCGTTGCGAAGTCGTGCTCTACACCGACCAGCACGACGCCACCTTCTCGTCGCTGGGAGTCGAGGGCGCTCGCAAGGTGATCGATCTGTGGGCGCAGCGCACGGAGGCGCTCGGCACTCGCCCAGACGTTGACTTCGTGCTGGTGTTCGAGAACCGCGGCCCCGAGGTCGGCGCAACGATTGCCCATCCGCACGGCCAGATCTACGCGTACGACCATGTCCCTGATCGCCCGTTGAAGCTTCTCGAAGCCAAGTGGTCACCCGACTTGAACCCGGGTGATCGAATTGTCGCCGAGCACGGCAGTTGGCTGGCGTCGGTGCCCGTCGCCAGCACCTACCCGATTGCATTGTCGCTTGCACCACGACTGCAGGTGGCTGATCTGCCGACGCTGGACGACGCGGGGCGCGACGACCTCGCGGCGCTACTCACCGACGTGCTGGCCCGACTCGATCGCCTCTACGACCGACCGCTGCCGTACATGATGTGGCTCAATCAGCGCCCAACCGATGGCGGCGAATGGCCCCAGGCTTGGTTCAACGTGGAGATCGTGTCGCCGTGGCGCAGCGCAGGCGTGCCGCGATTCATTGCAGCCGCCGAGGTGGCGTGTGGTGAGTTCTTCAACCCGGTGATTCCGGAAGTGCTGGCCGAACAACTCCGCGCGCTCGGCTGACGCCAGCAACCAGGTCAGGCGTCGGGAGCTATCGGGCCGAAGGCGGGCGGGCGCTTCTGCATGAAGCTGGCAACGCCTTCCTTGAAATCGGGGCGCTGCAGCGACGCTTTCATCATCTCGATGGCGTCGTCGGTGGCAGGAATCAGGCCGCGGTCCCAATCGCCGTACACCTGGCGCTTGATCACCGCCATCGACGTGGGCGACGCAAACTGCGCGAGCTCGGCAGCGAACTCCAACGTGCGATCCAGCAGGTGCTCGGGCGCTACCACCTCGTTGACCAAGCCCATCTGCGCAGCTTCCTCGGCAAGGAAGACTCGACCCGAGAGCAACAGGTCGAGCGCACGGGCGTTGCCGATCAGACGGGGCAGTATCCAGCTCATGCCGTACTCCGCTATCAAGCCACGCCGCGAGAAGGCGGTGGTGAACTTGGCGCCAGCTGCCGCGAAACGAATGTCGCACATCAGCGCTTGCACCATGCCGATGCCCGCACACGCGCCGTTGACGGCGGCGATGACCGGCTTGGGAATCAGGGTGGTGTGGTACTGCGGTCGGCCGCCGGCGGCGCTGATCGCGCCATCGCTTCCGCTCGCGGCGCCGATGTCTTGCAGCGTCTCCATGTCGGCCCCGGCACAGAACCCGCGGCCTGCACCCGTCACCACGATCACCTTCACCGCCGGGTCGGCGGCTGCTTGGTCGAGCAACTCGAAGTAGCGGGTAGCCAGCGGGCCGTTCCACGCGTTCAGCCGCTCCGGTCGGTTCAGGGTGATCAGCGCGATGCCGGGCTCGCGGTGCTCGATCAATACGACCTCGTCACTCATCCTGCGGAACGTACTCGTCGTTCGCCTCGTCCGCCGACACGGGCGGATCTGTCTCCAACTCGTCGACAGCGGCGACCGTTGGATCGTCCACCGTCGAGCCAGCGACGGGCTCATCATCGACCGGTAGGTCGTGGAGATGGCGCTGGCGATCGATGACCAAGTACAGCACCGCGGCCGCAACAACGAACAGCGCCACCCATTGGTTGAGGCGCAAACCCCCACCTGAATTTGCCGGGTCTATGCGGAGCCCCTCGATCCAGAAACGACCGGTGAAGTAGCCGGCGACATACACAGCCAACAGCCGCCCGGGTCGCAGCTTCATCCGCTTATCGATCAGAATCAGTAGACCGCACAAGGCCAAGTTCCACAGCGCTTCGTACAGGAACGTCGGGTGAAACAGCGTTCCCGACTCGTAGCCGGCGGGCAGGCGTGCGTCGTCGATCTCCAGCCCCCACGGCAACGTGGTCGGGCGACCAAACAGTTCCTGGTTCCACCAGTTGCCCAGCCGACCAATGGCCTGCGCCAACGGAATTGCCGGAGCAGCAGCCGTCAGAACTCCGGGCACTGACAGCCCACGACGCTTGATTGCCCACACGCCCACGAGCACGCCGGCGAGCAGCCCGCCGGGAATGCCAAGGCCGCCTTCCCAGATCTTCAGCCAGCGGCCGGGTTCCTTCCACGGCTGGCTCTTGTCCGTGACGATGTAATACAGCCGAGCGCCAAGAACGCCGGCACCCACCGCCCACATCGCGATCGAGCTCATGTCGTCGCGCGTGCCGACCCCGGCCCGCTCCATACGGCGACCGGCCAGCCACACTGCGGCAACGACACCGAGCGCGATCATCATCCCGTAGGCATGAATGTCCAGCGGGCCGATGCTGAAGACGCCGTCTGACGGGCTGGGAATGGACGAGAGCAGGGCGCCAGGGATCGGTGCAGTCATGGCGAGCAGTATGTCAGCGAATGGTTAGATATACGGGTCGTGGGGGCCGGCCGCTTCGTCCCACCACTCCGCCGGCGAGCCCTTCGTTTCCCACTCCTCGAACGGGTAGATGCAGTTCACCGGGCACACAGGCAGGCATTTGTCGCATCCGCTGCACAGTTCGGGAATGATCACGACATCGGGACCGTGATTGAAGATGGCACCGAACTGCGGCGGGCAGTGACGAAGGCATGCGTCGCAGTTGATGCATTCCAACATCTCGATGCGCAGGGGCGCGTTCTTCCACTTTTCATTGCGGGAACGCTCGGTGATTCGGTCGGGCCGAGTACCTGCCATGCGGCGAGTGTACGACGTGCAGCGGCGCTCAGATTGACCCACGGGTCAATGCCTGCTGGACTGGGCATGTGGTCGACGATCGGCGTCATACCGAGCAGGGCAACGAACGCAAGCAGCAACTGCTGGAGGCGGCCGAGCGACTGTTCACGGAGAAGGGCTATGGCGCCACGCGTATCAGCGACATTTGCGCTTCGGCGGGTGTCGCCAAGGGGCTTTTCTACTGGTACTTCCCCACCAAGGAGTCGTTGTTCGCCGAGTTGGTGCGCACGATGCGGCTCAAGCTGCGAAGGGCCCAGGCCAGTTCGATGGACTCGTCAGCCGACCCCGTCACCCGCATCCGTCAAGGGGCCGAAGCAAGCGTTCGATTCATGGCCGAGCATCAGACGTACTTCGCCCTCCTGGATGTCGAACGAACCGATGACTCGCTGAGCGCAGTGATGAAGGAGGGCAGCGATGTCTATGCCTCCGACGTGCGTCGCTTGATCGAAGCTGCGCAGCGCGATGGTCTACTGCCCGACGGCGACCCATCGTTCTATGCAATTGGTGTGCTCGGCTCGGTGTCGTCGTTCAGCCACGCGCATCGCAGTGGCCGTCTGGCCATTCCCATCGACGACCTGGCCGCCCTAGTGGGCGACTGGGTTATGCAAGCGCTGACTGGCCGAGCAGCGACACCAGCGACGGGTCGCGGCGGACCATCACTGCGATAAACGCGTGCACCACCCGCGGGTCGAATTGCGTGCCACGCGCTGCGACCACGTAATTGATTGCGTCGATGGAAGCCCACGCCTGCTTGTATACGCGGGCGCTGATGAGGGCGTCGTACACGTCCGCGACTGTCACGATGCGGCCGCTCAGCGGAATACTCTCTGCGACCTTGCCGTGTGGATAGCCCGTGCCGTCCCACCGCTCGTGGTGCGACAGCGTCAACTCTGCAGCCAGCTGCACGAGCGGCGACGGGCTGTCGGCCAGCATCTCGGCACCCAACGTCACGTGGGTCTTGACGATCTCGAACTCGGCAAGGCTGAGCGCGCCAGGCTTCAACAGCACCGCATCGGGCACGGCGACCTTGCCAATGTCGTGCAGCCGCGCCGCCAGTCGGAGGCGATTGACGAATTCAGGTGACTCGCCCAACTCGGCGGCAAGTTCGGCGGCGAGATCACCCACGCGCACCGGGTGTTCTGTTGCCGCGGTGTCCTTGATCTCGGCCAGAACGGCGACGCGCCGCAGCGACTCGACCAGGAACAGTTCCACCTGATCGGTGCGCTGCACCACCAGCGCCTCAAGGTCAGTGGTGCGCAGCCGCAGGATCTCAGATTGCTGGCGAGCGGCTTCGGTATCGTGCTGAATCTGCAGCGTCTGAATGCGCAGGTCGGTGCCGCGGCTGAACATCTCCTCGTTGAGCGCGTAGCGGGCTTCCTGGTGCGCAAGCGCAGTTTCGAAGCGCCCCATCTCCTTGCACAGGTTGGCCAGCTTCTCGCGCAGTGTGAGCGCAACTTCGGTCATGCTGGCGTGCGAAGCCAATTCGAGCGCATCGCTCCACTCACGAAGTGCATGGTCACGCAGGTGCTGCGCGACGTAGAGGTCGCCGCGAGCGGTTCGCACAGTGACAACGCTTCCGGGAGACAGCGCAACGCGGCGGGCAGTGCGGTCGCGCAGCACGCCGTCGGCCTCATCGAGGCAGTTGGTGGCTCGGTCGAGCGCTGAGAGCGAGACGTACGCAATGGCCAGGCGGGCGAGGATCTCGGGCACGAACTCAGGCGAGTGCACCTTGGCAAGTTCCAGGGCTGCTTCGCCGAGGCTGACCGCGAGCAGGTACTCGTTTCGGTCCGCGCGCACCTTGGCCATGTTGGCCAGCGTGATTGCGTCGAGGTCGGGGCGATCCTGGCCCTTGTTGGCCATCAGCGCAGCTTCGTACGTGACGATTGCCCGATCGGTGTCGCGCAAGCTGTGCTGAATGACGGCGAGTGAGTTGAGGAGCAAGCCCTCGCTGGAGCGTTCGTTGGTCGAGCGATAGAGCTCGAGTGCCGCGAGGGCGGACGACAGCGCCTCGGAGAAGTTGGCTGCCTGGTACTGGACGGCGGCAATGAGGTTGAGTGCGTTGACCTCTGATTTGGCCGCACCACACCGATGAGCAAGGTCGCGTGCTTCGAGCGCGACCGCGAAAGCCTCGTTGTGGAGACCGTCGGCGTACGAAAGCTCCGCGAGCCGATAGAGCGCTTCCGATTCACCGTGCTCGTCGTGACGCGAGCGCGCCATGACGCGCGCCTGCTGCACCAGCGAGCGCGCCCGACCGAGGTCAGTGGACTCGACCCCGCGGGCCGTTTCGAGAAGGTCGACGACCGTGGGTTCATTGCCGAGACTGTGCGTTGCAGGCACCGTCGACGTCATCTTCTCCCTTTCGATCCTCGCGGCGCGCGGGCGGTCCGCGCTGCTGTGTCACGTTAGTTATCGACCGTTCTGGCCAAAGGAATAGCGAAGATTCCTGTGATGCCGGTCTCACGGCCCGTGAGCAGCGGTTTCCTTCTATCCTGGGTGGGTGGAACCGATGCGGCGAGAGCGTGCCGCGCACCGAAATCTGGACAGTTCGGCCATCACCGCCATCGGCCCGGTGCTCGCCGTCGCGCCGGTCTGGCTCCTCGCAATCTTCGTGTTCTGGTTGCCGGTGCAACTGGTGTGGAACGTGTCGTTCGGGCGGTTCGCGGTCGGGTATCTCGCAGCGGTGGTTCTGCTGTTCTTGCGGCCGGTGCAAGTGTTCGTACTGGCGCCGTTACTGGGCGCCCGCCGGCCGACCCCCGAGCAACGCAGTGCGTTGGCGCCCGCATGGCAGCCGGTACTGCAGATGAACGACCTGCCAGCGCGACGCTACGTGCTGGCCGTGTTGCCCTCCCACGAGCTCAATGCGTTTGCCTGTGGTGGCCACCTCGTCGTGGTGACCTCGTATGCAATCGAGGCGCTGCCGCGCGACGAACTGTCCGGGGTGTTGGCCCACGAGCTCAGCCATCATCTCGGGCTGCACACGGTGGCGTTGACTGTGGGCCACTGGCTGTCCATCCCAGTGCTGTTGCTCGCACGCATTGGCTTTTTCCTGCAGAACGTCGCGTCAGCCGCAACCACCAGTTTCGCCAGCCACTCCTCCGCCATCACCGCGCTCGGCCGTACCGTCGCCGCGCTCCTCACCGCGGTGTCGTGGGTCTTCCTCAGCGGCCTGTTGCTCAGCAACGTGTTGGCCAATGTGGTGGGTCGCAACAGCGAGTTCCAGGCCGACAATCGAGCAGTAGCGATGGGCTTTGGTCGGCCGCTGTCCACGGCGCTGCGCCGGTTCGTCGCTGAGTTCGGCGGCGATCGTCCGCTCACGTGGCGCGATCGCCTGGCCGCCACCCATCCGCCGGCTCGCACTCGAGTGGCACGCATCGAGGCAATGCTGCGCGCCAAGCGCTGACGCCGCGTACTGTCGGAGCAGTGATCGCTGCAATCGAAGCCCGACAACTTGCACGAACGTTCGCGGACAAGCGAGCGGTCGACGGTGTCGATCTGACGGTTGCCAGCGGCGAGATCTACGGATTTCTCGGGCCGAACGGGGCTGGCAAGAGCACCATGGTCCGCATGCTCACCACGCTGCTGTCACCCACCGATGGCTCCGCAAGTGTCGCCGGTTTCCACGTCGTCAGCGATGCCGAGAAGGTGCGTCTGCGCATCGGCGTCGCCTTGCAGGATGCCGCGCTCGATGGCAAGCAGACCGGTCGCGAGCTGCTCGACCTGCAGGGTCGGCTCTACGGACTGTCGAAGGAGGAGCGCATTCGGCGGCTTGTCGAGCTGTTGCAGCTGGTCGACATCGGCACCGCGATCGACGATCGCATCAATACATATTCGGGCGGCATGAAACGTCGGCTCGATCTGGCTGCGGCGCTGGTGCACCAGCCGGAGGTGTTGTTCCTCGATGAGCCCACAACCGGGCTCGACCCCACCAGCCGCGCCGCGGTGTGGGCCGAAGTTCGCTACCTCAACCAGGCGTTGGGAATGACGATCTTCCTCACCACGCAGTACTTGGAGGAGGCCGACGCGCTGGCTCACCGCGTGGGCATCATCGCTCACGGAAAGCTGGTTGCCGAAGGCACGCCCACTGAGCTGAAGCGGTCAATCGGTAGCGACGTCATCATCGCCCGCGTCGCAGCAGGTACCGCAGCGGATGTTGCAATCATCGTGGATCGAGTCGCCGCAGTCGAACGAGTGGAGACGTCGGACGACGAGGTGGTGATGTCCGTCGCCAACGGGGCTGCATCGATCAGCCCAGTCGCCGTCGCGCTGGCCGAGGCAGGCGTGGTGGTGGAAGGTCTGACGCTGCGCACGCCGACGTTGGACGACGTGTTCCTGCGGCTCACCGGTGGCCGCATGCAGGAGGATGCAGAATGAGCGCCGTTCCCATCATCCATGGCGAGCGAGTGCACCCGCGACGGGCCGGCTTCTGGACCGACCTCCGCACGGTCAGCCTGCGCGCGCTGCGGTTGACGTGGCGCGACCCGGAGGCATTCGCACCCGCACTCGCGATTCCGCTGTTCTTCTTCGTGGTCAATGTGGGCGCGTTGCAATCGTTCGTGGAGGACAGCTTCCCTCCCGGGTTCGACTACAAGGCGTTCCAGCTCCCGGTTGCAGTGGTGTTCGCAGTGACCGGTGTGAGCCGTGCGAATGCGCTGGTCACCGACATCCAGAATGGCTACCTCGACCGACTGTTGCTGACACCTGTGCGGCGAGGCACGTTGCTGCTGGGTTTGATGACGGCCGACTTTGTATTGATCGTCGCGCTCGCTGTGCCGGTACTGCTGTTGGGTCTGCTGTTGGGCATCAACGTGGCAACTGGCATCGGCGGCATCGTGGCGTTCGTGCTGCTGGCCGGGTTGTGGGGGCTGGCGTTCACCGGCTTCCCATATGCGATCGCGCTGCGTACGGGCAACCCGACGGCGGTGAACAACGCGTTCCTGCTGTTCTTCCCGTTCGCGTTTCTGACGACGGCGTACCTGCCAGAGGAAGCAATGACCGGCTGGCTCGCCACCGCCGTCAAGTTCAACCCGACGACGTATATGTTGGATGGAATGCGAGCGTTACTGCAGTCCGGCTGGGAGTGGGACCGCATCGGCAAAGCCTTACTCGCCATCGCGGCCATGGGCACAATCAGCTTCACCCTCGCCTTCAAAGCCCTCAAGGGCCGAGTCAACCGCAACTGACCCCTGCGTTTGTGCACTTTCATGCGCTATGCGCAGCACGAAAGTGTTCAAACGCTGTCGGGTTCCGACGTGTCGTCGTCCGGGAACGCGTGCACGGGTATGTAGCGCGCTTCCATGCGGTAGGTCGTGAGGCTGATCATGTTGGATGCGACCGGCGAGGTGAGAACCTGCAGCGCTGCGGCCAACAGCAGTGAGGTGACGTCGTTGGGGTGCGTCAGCGAGATCGCTGCACCGACCAGCACGAGCACCACTGCGGCGGTGGACGCCTTCGCCAGCGCGTGCATACGTGAGAACACGTCCTGGAAACGGAACATGCCGACGGCCGACACCAGCGTGAGCAGCGAGCCCGCAAGGACGAGCGCCTCGCCGATCATCGTCCGCGGCTTTCGATAAAGCGGGCAACCATCGCAGTGCCGATGAACCCGACGAGCGCGATGACCACAAGAATCGGCAGGAACGCTCCGCGCTGGGTGCGCACCGCATCTGCTGCGATGGCACACATTCCCGCGATGAGGATCCCGTTGAGCGCGTTCACTCGGTCCGCGAGCGTGGGCCCGATCAGCAAGCGGTACGTGAACAGCACTCCGGCAATCGCGAGCGCGATGAGAGAGACGGTGATCACACGTCACCTCCGAACGCGCGTACGGTGAGCGCCTCGAGCGTCGCAACCCGGCGTCGCGACTCCTCAGGGTCGCCCAGGTGCAGCACATGGATGTGGATGGAGGGCACGTCCGGGTTGACCTCCACCGGAATGATGCCTGGGCTGAGGGACAGGACGTTGGCGATGAAGGTGACGATTCGTGGCGACTCGACGCGCAGCCGGCACTCGACGACGCCCGCACTCACGTCCGAGCCGCGGGTGAGAATTTCGCGGGCCACCACCGCGTTCGACACCACCAATTGGGCGACGATATGCAGCCCGAGCTTTGCGAGCGCGACGGGGCGAATGTGCCGTATCGATGCGTGCCGAATCCGCGGGTCGGGGTTCAAGACCAGCAGCAGCACCGAAACCGCGATGCCACTGATCACGTTGGCCGGGCTAAGGAAGCCCCAGAGGAACACCCAGATCGCCGAAAGAAAGACGATGCGACCAACGGCACTCATCCCAGCACCGCCCTCACGTATTCAGCCGGGTTGAGGAGCGCTTCCCCAGCTCGCTCGCACAGGGCATAGAGCGGGCCAGCCCACAGCGCCACGCACAGTCCCAACACGAACAACGCCATGGTGGGCAACACCATCAGCATCGGCCCGCCCAACCGGCCAACTGTGTGCGGGGTCCCCGACGGCGGCTCGGTTGCGGGGCTCCAGAACACGCCGATCCAAATCTTCACCACCGAGTACAGCGTCAACAGGCTGGCCACCAGGCTGGCCGCAACCACGACGTAATGACCGTCGGCGAAGCCCGCCTGGATCAGACCGAACTTGGGAACGAAACCCGAGAGCGGCGGTACGCCAGCCAGCCCGAGGGCGGGCACCAGAAACAGCACGGCGACGACGGGAGCGGTGCGCACCATGTTGCCCAGTTCGCGCATGCGACTGGACCCTCCCGCGTGCTGAATCAGTCCAGAGACGAGGAACAACGTCGTCATCGCGAGGATGTGGTGCACCGCGTAGAAGATGGCGGCAGCCAGGCCGGCGATCGAGAAGAACGCAAGGCCCATCACCATGAAGCCGATGTGGCTGACAATGTTGAACGACAAGATGCGCTTCACGTCGTCCTGCGCAATGGCGCCGAGGATGCCCATGATCATCGTGGCGCCGGCGGCCACCATCAGCACGGTCGTCGCCCGACTGTCCTGAGGGAACAGCAGCGTCTGGGTGCGAATGAGGGCGTAGACACCCACCTTGGTGAGGAGGCCGGCGAACACCGCCGTCACCGGTGACGGCGCGGTCGGGTAGCTGTCGGGCAGCCACGAATAGAGCGGGAACAAGCCCGCCTTCACCCCGAAGACGACAACGAGGAGCACTGCGAAGCTGAGCCGCAAACCGCTGGGTAGTTCGGCGATCTTGAGGTGCAGGTCGGCCATGTTCACTGTGCCCGTCGCCGAGTAGACGAACGCCAGCGCAGTGATGAACAGCGCGGAGGCGAGCAAGCTGATCACGACGTACGTCATCCCCGACCGCACCCGCTCCCGGGTGCCACCGAGCGTCAACAGCACATAGCTGGCGGTCAGCATCACTTCGAAGGACACGAACAGGTTAAACAGATCGCCGGTGATGAACGACCCGGCAACACCCGCCGCGAGAATCATGTAGACGGACTGGAACCCGACGTGATTGCGCTCCGCGCCCGGCTGACCGATGGCGTAGATCAGCACGGCGAGCAGCATCAACGAGCTGACCGTCAGCATGATCGAGGACAACCGGTCGACTACCAGACCAATGCCCACGGGCGCGGCCCATCCGCCTGCGTTCACGGCGATGGGGCCATCGCGATCCACCGCTATGAGCAGAGCAACCGAGATGGTGCTGGTGGCCACGAGCGTGGTGATGCACACGAAGCGTTGCACGCTGCGCCAACGTCCCAGCATGACGGAGAACGCGGCCGCCAACAGTGGCAACACGACGGGAAGCACGACGAGTTGTGTCATCGCCCGTCCTCGTTCTCCACGAGCGCCGCATATGTGGCCAGGTCGGCGTCGGACTCGGGGTCGGACTCGTCGGGCAGCGGTGTCGCTTCGGCTTCGGCGCCGTCGGTGAGGTCTTTGTCGCGCCACCTGTTGCTCGCGACGTCGCGGTCAACGATGTCGTCCTCCACCTCGTCGTCGTGGGTCAGCAGGTAACTGCGGAACGCCAGGGCAAGCAGCAACGCAGTCACACCGAAGGTAATGACCACTGTGGTGAGCGCGAGCGCTTGCGGAAGTGGGTCGCTGAAGTCGGTCAGGTCGCCCGAGCCGACGAGTGGAGCAACTCCGGCACGACCGGAGCTCATCAGCAACACGTTCGAGCCATGGCTGAGAAGCGCCAGCCCGATGATGATGCGGCTGAGCTTGCGCTGCAGCACGAGATGAGTGCCGATCGCGAACAGGACTGCGGCAGCGAAGGCGAGGGTGACGGTCATTGCGTGTCCTCGTCGACGTCTTCATTCGCGACTTGCTCACCGAACGCTTCGAACACCATGAAGACCAGGCCGATCACCACGGTGTACACGCCCACGTCGAACGCGAGCGTGGAGGACAGGTAGCTCTTGCCCAGCACCGGCACGTCTAGCTCTGCGCCCATCGAGGTCATCACCGGGTCGCCGCGCAGCATCGGCAGCAGCGCGGTGCCGATGCTGACTGCGATGCCGGCGCCGAGGATGGTCCAGGGCCGAAATCGGCTGAGGCCGCGCACCTCGTCGATGCCGCCGGCCAGATAGCGCAGCGAGATGGCTGCACCAGCGACCAATCCGCCCACGAACCCGCCCCCGGGCTGGTTGTGCCCGACGAAGAGCAGATAGATCGAAGTGATGAGCGCCGTGTGGAAGATGATCGGCACCGATTGGTCGAGGAACACGATCCGCTTCATGGCACGTGACTCTTCAGGTGCGGCGCGCTTCATGAGGACGGCTCGCTGGCCTTGCGCTTGCGGCCAGTGCGTGCGAGGGCGACCGCGCCGATTGCAGCTGCGGCGAGCACCGTGATCTCAGCCATGGTGTCCAACCCGCGGATGTCCACGAGGATGACATTGACCACGTTCTTGCCGCGCCCGTCCGGGTAGGCGCGTTCAATCATCTCGGTGGAGACCGGTTCCGCGGTGCGGGCGGCGCGAGACACGATTGCGAAGGCGAACACCATGGCGCCAACGGCAACGGAGATCACCAATCGGCCGACGCGGCGACGCGTGGTGGAGGTTCGCTCAAAGCGGTCGGGCAGGCGGCGCAACACCAGCACGAACAGCACGGTCGACAACGTTTCGATCGCAACCTGGGTGAGGGCGAGGTCGGGGGCGCCCTGCACCACAAACAAACCTGCCATCGCATAGCCGACGGTGCCGAGGAACAGTGCTGCAGAGAATCGTCGGCGAACGGCGGCGGTGGCGAGCGCTGCGGCCAGCAGCACACCGACGACCATGACTTGCGCAGGGCTCTCGGCCAGCTTCGGGAAGCCGGGCCACTGTGTGTTCAACATCAGCACCAGTCCGGGCACGGCGGCGGCCGTCAGCAGAGTGACGCCCGCGTAGACCGGCAGTGAGCCACTCTGCACGATGCCGGTCACCCGGTGCGCCACGACGTTCGTGCCCCGCAACAGGTTGAGGTACACGCGGGTGCCGGTGGGCACCCGGGCGCCGGTTGCCAACACTGGCGCAAGGTGCCGCCGTTGCGTGAACAGCAACGATCCAACGACCAGCGCGATGACGGAGAGCGCGAGCGGCACGCTGACCCCATGCCAGATAGCAAGGTGCACCGAAAGCACTTGGCTGTCGAGTGCGCGGCCGGCCACGGTCTCGAGAGTGTCGAGCAGGGCGGGCACCATACCGAAGAGAATCGACAGGGCGGAGAGCAGCGCGATCGGCGCGACGTATAGCCACTGCGGCGGTCGCGAGGGCCGACGCACTGTGTTGCTGAGGTCGACCTGCTCGATCCGCGAATCGGTCGGGCCGAACATGCCCCACACGAACCGCCACGTGTAACCAACGGTGATCACGGAGCCCGCCGCAACCCCGGCCAGCGCCCACCACGAACCGGCGAAGTGCGCTTCGCGAAGCGCTGCGAACCCGGCCTCTTTGCCGATGAAACCGAACAGCAACGGCACACCGGCCATTGATGCCGCGGACGCAATAGTCAGCCAGCGGAACGCTCGCCAATCGCGACCCAGGTCAGGTATGCGTCGCAGGTCGCACGTACCCGCAAGGCGATCCACCGTTCCGACCGACATGAAGAGCGCGGCCTTGAACAGCGCATGTGCAACGAGCATGGTGGCGCCGGCCGCTGTGGCCTCCGGGGTGCCAGCACCGAAAAGCACCATCAGGAAACCGAGCTGACTGACCGTGCCGAATGCAAGCATCAGTTTCAGGTCGTGTTGGCGCAGCGCCCGCAGGCCTCCGGCGATCATGGTAAACGTGCCCAGGCCCAGCACCAACGGTCGCCACGCTCCGACGGACGCAAACGCGGGCGCCAGCCGCGCCACCAAGTACACGCCCGCCTTCACCATGGTGGCCGAGTGCAGGTAGGCACTGACCGGGGTGGGTGCCGCCATCGCTCCCGGCAGCCACGAGTGGAACGGGTACTGCGCCGACTTCGTGAATGCACCCACCAGGATCAACACGATTGCCACGCTGACCGTCGTGCCGGTGGGTGGGTTGTCCACGATGACGCTGAGGCGATATGTGCCGGCGGCCTGACCGAGCAACACGAAGCCGGCCAGCATCACCAGCCCGCCCAGTGAAGCGACCAGCAGTGCGTGCAGCGCTGCGGCGCGGGCGTGCAGCTTCGTGTGGTCGTTGCCGATCAGCAGGTACGAGCTCACCGAGGTCAGCTCCCAACCCATGTAGAGCACCAGCAGGTTGTCGGCCAGCACCAGCACCAACATCGCCCCGGCGAACATGGTGAGCAGGCCAGCGGTGCGACCGACGCCGTCTGCCTTGCCGGAGAAATAGCCAGCTGAGTACACGCAAATGGCCAGACCGATTCCGGAGACAAGCAGCATCATCAGCGCCGAGAACCCGTCGAGTCGCAGGTCGAAGGCAAGACCGAGCTGCGGTACCCACCGAAACTGCTCAGTGCGTTCGCGGCCGTCCAGTACGGCGGGCAGCTGGGTAGCCAGCCACACCAACGACGTCAGCGGAGCGATACCAGCGACAAGAAAGGTGCGCCGGCCCAGTCGTGTGCCCGTAGGAAACAGCAGCGCGCCCAGCACCGCATGCACCACGAGCACGACGATCACGTGCTGCCGGGCCTGCGGAACACGGCGCCCAACTCACCCGTGATCACGGGCTGAGGATGGCGAGCAGCGAACATCGTCGCGTAGATCCTAGTGCCACCCGGTCAGCCGCAACGTCTGTGCATTTCCGCCCGCAGACCGAGCGAAAGCCTTCACACGCGTCAGGCCAGAGCCCTCGCGATGGCTTCGATCAACAAGCCGTCGAAATCGGAACCGGCTTCGGTGCTCTCGCCGGCGGCGTTGCCCTGGCGAGCGACGACAATGCCCGTAAGCACCATGGACAAGGTCGTTCAATGTGGCCACCCACTCGGGACGGAACTCAGGATGGTCGAGCATCAGAGCGATCATCGTGGGCACCATCACCGTCCAGTCCACGCGGTATGTCTCGATTGCGTTCATCACCTGGCCTGGTTCGAACAGCGGCACAAATTCGGAGGCACCGCCGGTGACCGGCAGGCCCAGGACGCCGCCCATCGATGCCGCGTGGAACATCGGGGTCTGGTGCAAGTACACACGCTCGTCGCCGAAGTCGACCGCCATGCCGACGTGGTAGAAGTTCAGCATCTCGGCGCGCTGTTCCAGCAACACCCCCTTGGCCAGGCCACTCGTGCCGCCGGTGTACGTCAACACCACGGGATCTGTCTCGTCGGGTTCGGCTGGCACGTCGGGTCGGCCAGCGGCAATCAGATCCTCGTAGTGCAGGTCGATGGGCACGTCGCACTCACCGATCAACACCACGTGTCGAAGTGGTAAATCCGCCCCGACCTCGGCAATGTTGCGCAGGAAGTGGTCGGCGAACACTGCGTCGACGAAGGCGACGGTCGCACCAGAATCGACCATGATGTGCCGCAGCTCGGCGCCGGCCAAGCGGAGATTCAGCGGGTTGATGATCGCCGCACCCAGAAACGCGGCGTGGTACAGCTCGAGATACTCGTGGCTGTTGCAGGACATGACCGCGAACCGGTCGCCCGGCTGCAGCCCGAGTTCGCTGCGCATTGCACTCGCGAGACGTAGGACGCGCTCGCCGTGCTGGGCAAACGTTCCGTGGTAGGTCCCGTCGTGGAACCCAACCTTGTTGGGCCACCGCTCCAGCATCGGGAAGAACTGACGGTGGTAGACGAGCTTTCATGACCCTTCTTTCATTCTGTGCCCGTATCGGTGTTCAGCCAGCGCTCGCTGCGGCGGCGTTGTCGAGTTGTTCCTGGGTCACGCCGCATCGCTTGGCGGCACCGTCCAACAACGCGTCCACCTCGGCCGGCCGGGGTGAGTTGGCGATGCCCATCGCGATGAGGTCGGGTTCGCTGGTGGTCGCGATCAGTTCGTCGGCGGCGCAGCGAGCAACGCCGGGATCCACTTCCCCGGCGACCAACCCGTCCCAGAAGATCCCAGCGACCAATCCAGACGGCCGCTCGGCGGGGCCGGGGGGCAGCGTGTCGGGGGGCAGCGTCGTCTGACCGGGCAGTGTGCTGGGCGGAACAGTAGTCGGCGCAACGGTGGTGGGCGGCGGCAACGTCGCAGGCGCTTCCGCAGCTGCCGTCAATGGTGCCGCAACGGCCGGCTCATCAGTTCTGACCGCCACGATCGCCATCGTCAGACCCAGCACCGCAAGCGCCGAACCGGCAACCAGCCCGGTGACCGTGCGGTGGCGTCCGCGAGAGTGTGCATCGTCGTGGTGACCGGCATCGGGGCCCATGCTCAGCAACCCGCGACGATCGGCTTCCTTCACAAGCGGTGGCACGACGATCAACGCCGACAGCAACGCCACCGCGATGTTGATCGTGACCACGATGCCGAAGTCGCGCAGCAACGGCAATGTCGAGAACATCAACACGGCGAAACCGCCCAGGGTCGTGAGTGCGGAGGTGAAGAACGCTCGACCCGTCCTCTGGGCGGCCACATGCGTGCTGCGCTCAGGGTCGAGGCCGCGTGCGCGTTCCTCGGCGTAGCGCGCCACCAGCAACACCGCGAACTCTGAACACGTGGCCACCACCAACGGGCCGCCGACGATAGTCAGCGGACTCAACGTGATGCCCAGGACTCGGACCAACACCGTCGACGTGCCAACCGCGAGGAGCACAGGGATCATGGTCAGCGCTCCGCGCGCAAGATCGCGGTAGCGCAGCGTGACGAAGGCCCCGACCAAGATCAACGCGACGATCGTCAGCTGCGCCCGGTTGGCACTGATGTTCTCCAGCAAGCCCACACCGACGACGGCAAGACCGCCGGTGGTTGCCGACGCGTTGTCCGGCAGTCGAGCACCGACGCCCGGATCGACGATGGCCCGCTGCACGTTGTCCAACACAACCGCCCGCTCGTCCAGCGACGACGGGCCCACCTGGAACAGCACCTGCGTGGAGTTGCCATCATCAGCGACGAGCAACCCCTGCAGCGCGGCGGGCGCAACGTTGTACGCCTGCAACATGTCGAGGCCGGTCGGCGGCAACGATGTGGCTCCCGGCACCTCGGCCAACCAGCCAGCCGTGGTCGACAGGCTGGAGGCTTGTGCCAGCTCGACGTTCTCGCCCAGCGAGCGCTGCACCAGATCGAATACGAACGCTCCGCTCTGATCGGTGAAGACACCGTTGTTCGCGTCGCCGGTGGTCTCGATGAACACGCCCAGCGTGGTGGCGAAGCCGGTCTCCTGTTCCAAGAAGCGGGCATTAATGATCGATTCGCTGGACTGGTCGGCCCAGTTGATCGGGTCACTCTCGATCTTTGAGCCCGTCTCCAGCAACAGCCCGGCGATCGGCAGCGCGACCGCCACCAACACCAAGGGCAGCACTGCTCGGCGCGGCAGGCTACCCAGACGGTCGACTGTCTTCTCGACCCAGCTGACGCCCGGCTCGCCGACTGTCGGCGAGCGGCGTTCTCGGGCGCCGATGATCGCGATCGGCAGCACGATTCCTGCAATCAGCAGGGCCACGATGCCGATCGCCAACAGAATCCCGAAGTCCTGCACCATCGGCACACGTGAGATCTTGACCGTCAGAAAAGCGATCACGGCCGCAACGGTCGCCGCCAGCAGCGGCGGCCCCATCGTGGCCAGCGTCTCGCCGAACGGATCCTGCTCGGTCGTCGATGTTCGCTCTTCCTCCACTCGGTTCTGCACCTGGATCGCGAACTCGATGCCCAGCCCGATCAGGATCGGTAGTCCGGCAATGGTGACCAACGAAAGTTTTGTTCCGGTGAACCCGAACACCCCGAAACCCCATATGACGCCCGCCGCCATGCCCAACAACGGCAACAGCCGCCACCGCACCCGGAATGCGACCAGCAGGATCACGATCATCACCAGCACGGCGATGCCGCCCAACGTCAGCATGCCCCCTTGCAGATAATCGTTGATGTCGGTCAGGAATGTGGGCGTGCCGGTGATCGTCACTGTCGCGTTGTCGAAGGTACGGCCATCGAAGGCCTGTTTCACGGCCTCCGATCCCACTGCGAGTTCGTCCAGTTGGGCGTTGCCGACCAACACGGCCGCCAAGACTGCGTGGTGCGCGTCGGGGATGAAGGCTCGCAGCGCCTTACGGATCAGCATTGCGTCCTCGCTGGGCGCGACCAACTTTCCGTCGGCGCCGATCGAGAACCCGTCGTTACCGAACAGCAAGAACTTGACCCACTCGGGATTCTCGAACGAGTGCTCGCCGGCGGCCCCCAGTCGTTGGACGGTGACGAGCGAGTCCTGCTGTCGCAGGGCCACCGCTGCTGGGTCGGGGTCTCGCTCCCCCGCTCGCGCCAGGATCTCGCTGGCGATTCCCTCGAGGACCAGGTCTTGTGTCCAGGTCAGCAACGTCACGGGTGACACCACAGATTGCACGGCCGAACTGGTGAGCAGCTGCTGTTCGACCTCGGCGAACTGTGTCACGTTGGCAGGCACGAACAGGTCGGCGATGGACGTACCCGGCGCCGATGTGAACAGCACGACCATGCTCTCGCCGCCGAAAAGTGTCTGATACCGCTGGTTGTCCTTGGCCACTTGCGACGACGGGTCTATGTAGCTGTCCTGGCCTGTGGCGAAGTCGAGGCGGCCCACACCGATCAGCAGCACGCCGGTCAGCACCAGTGCCACCGCAAGTGTCCGGCCGGTGCGACGGCTGAGTGCGTGGCCGATGGAGCGCCACCCGTTGTTGTGCGTCATCTCGGTGATGCCCCTTCTCCTGCGGCATGTGCGGCGTGTGCGGCGAGTTCTCCGAGCTCGGCGATCGCGGCTTCGATTCCTTCGGCCATGGTCTGTACATCCGGTGCCGAGTCGTAGTCACCGGTGATTCCGAACGCCACCCGTCCGTTGTACGAGAGAATCGCCACTCCGATGCGCACCCCGGAACTCAGCGGCACGAACGGCAGATATTCGACCATTTCCCGGCCCAGCGCGAACAGCGGGTAGGGCGGGCCAGGCACGTTGGTGGTGACGGTGTTGATCATGCGCTGCGGTGTTCGACGCATGATGGTTGTCGCTGCGCGAACGCCTGCCCCGAAGAGCGCGGGCGGCATCAGATCGACAACGTCGAATGCGGCCGCGCTGGCAGTCGCCTGATTCGACTGTTTCAGTGCTGCCATTCCAGCGGTGACCGCCCGCAACCGATCGAGCGGATCGGCGATGCCGACGGGCAACTCGGCGATCATCATCGACACCTGGTTGTTGAAGGTGTGGTCGTCACCAGAACGGACCGACACGGGCACCAGCGACGAGACGGTTGCGTGCTCCACCACATCGCCACGTTGCACCAGCAGATTGCGAAAGGCTGCGGTGATAGTCGTGAGCACGACGTCGTTGACCGAGCCTCCGAACACCCGGCGGATCGCCTTCGCCTCAGCCAGGGTGCAACGCGCCACGGCCCACCGACGGTGGCTTCCGATGGTTCCCTCGATCGAGAGCGGGGCGCTCGGTGCGATGAGTCGTCGACCCAAAGAACGCGCTCCCGCGAGCGTGTCATTCAGATGGCGCAATGTGTTTCCCGGCGAAGCTGCGCCGCGGACGAGCGATGCCACCTGACGCGCGGGCGCGAGCATCAAACCTGCAACGGCATCGAGCACCAAGCGAACATCGTTTGGCTCTGGTTCGGGCTGCCACACCGGCGCGGGAGCAGTCGTCGCATTGGGGGTCGTGTCCAACAATGCCGTCATCAAGTCGGTCCCCGAGATGCCGTCGACCATGCAGTGATGGACCTTCGAGATCAGCGCCCATTGGCCGTCGGGCAGACCCTCGATCATCCACATCTCCCACAACGGCCGGGTGCGGTCCAGCTCCTGGGACATCAGCCGACCCATCAAGTTGTCCAAGTCCTGCGCGCTGCCGGGAGGCGGCAGGGCCGAATGACGCACGTGGTACCCGAGGTCGAACGCCGGGTCATCAACCCACACCGGCCGCCCGAGACCACCCGGCACCTGTCGCACCTTCTGCCGAAAGCGGTGGGTGAGGTGCAGCTTGCTACTGATCAGCGCGGTCAGCTCGCCCATCGTCGGGGCAGGTCCGGCGAGTACCGCACACGACCCGATGTGCATGTGTGTCTTCCCGTCCTCGGCATGGAGGAACAATGCATCCAGCGCGCTCATGTTGTTCGCTGGGTTCGTCATTGCGCGACTCGCTTCTCGGTGTGGCGCCGTGACGAACTCGGCGAACCCACACTCAGCACCTCGTCAAAGCCTTCGCGAATGCATGCGACCAGATCGTCGGAGTCCGGAACAGCAGTGGTGTCTATGTTCATGCCGATGCAGCACTGATCGCCGTGCGATAGCAGTGCGACACTGAGCGCGGCGCCAGACGGCGGGGCGAAGGCGTACTCCCGAGTGACCTCGGCGCCGGCGAGGTACACCCGATGCGTCAGGCCAGGCACGTTCGTGGCGACGAAGTCGATTGCCTTCAACATGCCACCGAAGATCGACGTGGTCATCGCGATCGGCAGCCGGTTCAGTACACCGGCGATCGAATTGCTCAGTGGCAGCGACGGCTCGGAACGCCAACGGCGCGACAGCTCCCCCATACGCTGCATGCGCTGCGTTGCATCCACCGCATCGATGGGAATGGTCAGCCGAGCAGGGACGAAACGGTTGTTGCCCAACTCGTCGCCCGGCTGGCGCAGATTGATCGGCATGGTGACGCGCAGAGCTGTCACGGGCGCCCCGCGGCGCTCGTGGTACCGGCGCAGTCCTTCGGTGATGCTGGCGAGGAACGCATCGTTCAAAGTGCTGTCGGCATGGTGCGCGGCCACGAGCAGATCGGTGAGGGGGACGTCGAACGCGTCGAGATGGCGCGAGAGCCCTCGTCCGAGCATCACCGTTGACAACGGTGTCATGGCAGGCGCCAGTAGCTTCACGATCGATCGACCGCTGCGCACGCCCGCACCAATTGCTCGA
Organism: Ilumatobacteraceae bacterium; assembly: GCA_031428795.1. Lineage (GTDB taxonomy): Bacteria > Actinomycetota > Acidimicrobiia > Acidimicrobiales > Ilumatobacteraceae > UBA668. The sequence goes on from JANOYI010000151.1 coordinate 25,892, forward strand.
TCGGGCCGCAACACTGCCGAGGTCGCGAACGAGGGGAATGCTCGTGCACTGCGCAGCGAGAGCGACGTCGCAGTGCGAGCGTTGGCTGCCAACGGTTGCACGATCGCTTCCAGCGAACCGACCTTGCGCGATCGATCAGTGGGAGCAACGACCCTTCGCTTCGGTGAGCGCGAGTCGTCCAGCAGTAGTTCGGCCATCTTGACCCCGCCGACCCCGTCGGTGAACGCGTGGTGGACCTTCTGCACGAATGCAGCACCGCCACCAGCGAGACCTTCGACCAGAGTGAACTCCCACAGCGGCCGATCCTTGTCGAATGCAGCCATTGCCCAGACCCCTGCCATGTCCAGCACGGCCCGTAGATCGCCCGGCGCCGGGCACACCACTCGGCGGAGGTGGTAGTCGAGGTCGAATCGGTCGTCGTCCTGCCATCGCGGCGGGCCGAGACGCAGCGGTGTCGCTACGACCTTCTGCCGCAACCGCGGCACCTGTTCGGACGCCTCTTCCATCCGCCGACGCAGCCGCTTCCAGTTCGGTGCGCGGTCCAACATGGAGATCGCCACGATCGTGGTACGTAACACGGGGTCGCGCTCGATGCTCCAGAGCACGGAGTCGGATTCATTCAGGTGCGACGAGAAGTGGGCGATCACACCCGCAGACACCTCTGCGTGCGCGGTCGAGGAACGAGGCACTTCGTGGACGGTCATGCTCTCTCAGATCTATGCGGTCGGTGGGAATCAGCCCACTGCCGCCATCACTGGCACTGATTCCTACCCAGCATCGTAAGGACGCCCCTCAACTGCGAACAGAGCACTCCGACCCATCCGCAGACCCGGGCGTGTGTGCACTCCTGCGCCCACCGCCTGAACTCAAGGCCCGAAAGTGTTTACACGCTGATGCGGGCGAGCCAGGCTTGGTCGCGTTCGGTTGGCCTGCGAGCATGCCGGGTGGCCAGACGCTCTTGGGCTTCCGAGACGCGTCCGCAGCGTCGCAGTGCCTCGATGGTGGTGTCCTCGAGTATTTCCAGCTGGGCTCGGCTTCCGCCGAGGCAGGTCCATCTGGGCTCGGCAGCCACCAGATGGAGAGCAGCCGTCACCATGTCGTCGACCGCAAAGCAGCGGAGCGCCTCGACGACGTCGGCGCACACTCCGGCATTCGGATTACCGAGGTCGCTCCGCTGCACGAGGTCCGCTCTGAGCTCTTGCAGTGCCTCGAGGTCGGAGACCGCGGCGAGCACGAACGCGCGGTGGAAGTTACTGAACGCGTGGCCGGCGGTGCCGGTGACATCGGCCAACGCATCCCACGGAAGGTCGGTCGCGCCGGCAAGGTGAAGCCGCCACATCAACGAAGCGCCATCGGACAGTACGCCGATGGAGCGACCTACATAGGTGAGGATCTCCCCGACCTCGTCGGTGACCGACCGACCATCGGCGAGACGAAGCAGCGCAAGGTGCCAGGTCAGGTGACACGTCATTGGCGTCGGGTCCGGCCAGTTCCGAATCCACGGATCGAGCCACGCTTCACCCGCAAGGACTTCACCAGTCTCCAGGTAGGCGTGGGCGAGTGAATGCGCCGCTGCCCCGTTGTACTCATTGAGCTCAAGTGATCGTTCAGCGAGTGCACGCGACTGCACGTACAGACCGTTCTCCTCGGAAGTGAACGCCAGCTCGCCGAGCACGTACCAGTCGTCGGGCACGCGATCCGCAACATAGGTGGCCAGCTCGAGGTGCCGCTCTCGGCGGTCATCATCAGCGACGTACAGATTGAAGAGGTAGTGGGCATACATCAAGATCACCGCGTCGCCCGGCCATTCGGCGAGGTGTGCGACCGCCGCAGTTCGCGCGTCCGCGTATCGCCCCGCTACGAAGGTCGAGAGCACGTCGATATGGCTGCTCTCTCTCGCGGTCACGGAGTCGCTCAGTGACACCGCCCGCGCCAACAGTTCGGCTCCGCCAGCCAGGTCACCTGTGCCACGGAGCAGCACCCCCAGCATCGACCACGCAAGTGCGAACCCCTCGTCAATCTCGACAGCGGCCTCCAGCAGCGGTCGCGTCCCACCGCGCAGCGCCAGCGTGCGATCAAGCGACTGCTCGAAAAGCTCGAACGCCGCCGAGCTGCTCGTCGTCACCGCCAATCCATACCTGTCCTCGAACATCCGGAGAGTCTCTCACCCCACGCCGATCGACTTGGAGGGGTCAGTTGGCTAGTCCCGCAGACTCAAGAATGGACCGCTCGTCGGACGAACAAACCGAGCCGGGGGTCGTCCTCGTCTGGCACGAACGAGGTGAGGTAGCTCACGCCGTGGTCACCGTCGGTGACGGATGGGTCCTGAACAAACCCAGCCAGTCCTGGAGCAGCCCCACAATGGTGTGGACCGTCCGCGGATCCATCGACAACTGGCGGCTACCCGGAACTCGACTTTCGCGCTACCGCCTCAACCGCTGAGTGTGCGCCGCTTCAAACCTGAGAGAGGAGAACCGACCAGGCATCCGATCGCCCGCGGCGCCACTGCCATGGCCGCTTCCTGACTTTGCAACACCTCTACCGATTCGGGCAAGTACTTGACGTGCAGACAGGGCAGAGAGTGCAGGAGACTCATCTCATGGCGATCGGCGACGCAGCTTCGGTGCGATCGATGTACGACGACTGCGCGCCTGCGCTCTTCGCATACTTGGCGCGTCGTGTCGGACGTGAGCTCGCTGAGGACTTGTTGGCCGAGACGTTCCGCACTGCGATCGAGTCGCGTTCGACATTCGACTCCACCCGCGGAAGCGAGAAGGCCTGGTTGTTCGGCATCGCGACGAACCTGCTCCGGCGGCATTGGCGCACGGAGCGCCGACGACTACTCGCTCTGCAACGGTCAGCAGCAATGACGGCCTCGCACATCGATCCCCTGATCGGGTTGGCCGACGGTGTCGCCATCCGTATCGACGCCGAGAAGGACGCCGCCCGTCTGTTGCAAGCAGTAGCTGGCTTGTCAGCCGACGATCGAGACCTTCTGTTCCTGTCGGGCTGGGAACGACTCAACAGCACGGAGATCGGACAAGCCCTCGGTATTGCACCAGCCACGGTTCGCTCACGCCTCCACCGAATTCGAGCCGACCTCCGAACAACAATCGACGCTCTCCCTGTCTCATTCGAATCATCCAGAGGAGCAACACCATGGACGTGCTGAAACGCTTTGATCGTCTCCGCCCCGACGACGAGTACCTCGACGATGCGACACGCGATCGAATCTGGGAACAGATCAGCGGTACAGGCTCAGGCATCGCTGCCTCGGACGCGAGTACGCAAAGCGACGAGGCGGTCTGGGGTCTGCAAGCGCCGCTCGTGGCGATCCGGCCGAGCGAGCCACCGCGCCGCCGTTTCGCCCTTGTCGGCGCAGCTGCGATCGTTGTCATTGGTCTCGGTGGACTCGCGATTCGCCAGGCCGACCGCAGTACCGAGCAAGGGGCTGTCGAGGCAACCGATCAATCATCAGTCCCCGCCGTGACCGCCGAGACGTCAACGCCGGTCGGAATGATCTTGCCGTCCCTTCCCGACGGACTTGCGCTGCTCCAATCGCAACCGCTGCCGGTGGTACGAAGCGAGCCGTCGGGCTTCCAAGTCCGCGTGTACGGCGCACTCGACGACCCGCGGGATCCGACCCAGATGATTCGTGTCGAGTACGCCGAGAGTCGAGCGATGGCGATTCCTTGCCACAGTTTCCTCTCGCTCTCGATGCCGGACGGGCCGATCGACTACAGCTCCGACGAGTGGACAGGCGCCGCAACTCCAGTAGCCGGATCAACCCCATTCACCGTCGCTGCCACGACTGGCTCGTACTGCGCCGAGCCGAGCGGTCTGCTCCAGGCGGGGTGGTTCATTGGGGACATCGGGGTGGGCCTTTCGGCCGGGCCGGGCGTCACGCCTGCCGAACTCGTGGACTTCGCACAATCACTCAAGTCCATAGCACTGGTCGAGCAGCTACCAGGTCGGCCCACCGTCGATCTCGTGTCAGACCCCCTTCCGGCCGGGCTGACGGTGCTGGTCGGCGAGGACGTCGCCTACACCCAAAGGATCACCGAGACTTCATGGGTGGCAGCTGTCCGTGGCGCCGATGGTGTTCCGGACCAGCTCAATGTGCAGACGTGGCGGGGAGCCGACGAGCAGGGGCTGTACGCCAAGCAAGCACCAATCCAAGCCCAACGAATTACCATTCGCGGCCACGACGGCTACCAGTTCACATCGACCCAGCGCAGCGCCAACGGCCCATTCGAGATCGAGATCTGGTGGACCGAAGCGCCAGGCCTCGTGGTCTCCGTGCGATCAACGGAACTCTTCGAAGTCGACGAGCTGATAGCGCTCATCGAGCAGATGACCCCCGCCGATGCCGCGGAGTACAGCACGTTCATCGGAGCCCCCGACAACCCCTGATTCTCGCCAATGGACTGAGTGCGCGGCCAAATCCTCATGCAGGGTCGGCTGCGAGCCGATAGCGAAAGGTGCCCTCCGAACGCTCGCCGATTCTTCGACGGCTTCTGTGGCGCCGATATCGAGTGATGATCCTGTTCGCAGCGGTCGCGCTCCTAGCGATGGCCCTCCTCACAGCTTCGCGCAACACTCGCGTTTACGCCACGGTGGACGGCCGTCAAATCGATTGCGGGACGTGGAACGAGCAGACAGTCGAGCCAGGGTGCTTCGGACGGTTCGGCAAGTTCGAACTTGCACAGATCGTGTTCCCGCTCGTTGCCGCCTTCGCCGCGTGCATCGTCGGATTGCGACTTTTGCAGCTCCTGCAACCACAAGGTGCGTTCGCCGTCGGCGAAGTCGTCAGCCTGCGGAGGCTTCACCCGTTCGATGCCAAACGGTTCGCAGAGACACTTGACGCACGCGCTCTGACCGCGAACCACATGGCCGCAGGGGATGCAAAGGAAATGAGGTGGATGTGCCGCTGGCTGGCGGTTCCCCAACATGCCGCCGTGTGCGACAGAGTGACTGGGACCATCGTCGGCGGCGTCAGCCTGCTTCCCGATGTCTCCGTCAAGCCATTCGCTGGTGAGGTCGGTGTCTGGATCGCCAGTGAGTGGAGCGGACGCGGCTATGGCGGCGATGCCATCCGCGTCTTCTCGCAGTCGTTGCTCCGCCGCGGGTTCTCACCAGTCACTGCCGAGACGGACGTGGCAAACGCTGGAATGCGCGCGCTTCTGGAGCAGTGCTCGTTTGTCGTCGTGAGTGAGCATCAGCGTGAAATGCCCGACGGCACGACACCGGACGTGGTTCGCTACGAACTCGCCGTCGGCGCCGAACCCAACGACGTTCCGTCCGGATACGTCGCCGCTGACATCGCTCCCCTCGTACATAGCCCGGAGAACTTTCCCTTCCCGTAACCGCTGCGCCACTTCTGAACTCGGTGCAACGGACGTCTACCCCGCTGGTTGGTGGGCGCGGCCTGGAGTGTCCATGTGACCGAACACGGAACCCGTATTGGCTTGCCGAAGTGCGGCGCAATCGTGGGTGTCCTGGTTCGCGAGTCTGCGCCGCATGCCATAGTGACGGCATGATCGAATTGGTATTGACCATCATCGGACGCGACCGGGCAGGTGTCGTTGCGTCACTGGCCGACGTGATTCGCTTTCACGAGGGCAACTGGAAGCGCAGCGAGTTGGCAGAGATCAGTGGTACTTTCGCTGGCGTCGTGGTGGTGGAGGTCGACGACGACCGGGTCGACGAGCTGCTCACCAACCTTTTGATTCTGCGGAGCCAAGGGCTACACGTCACGGCTCAGCAGATCGAGGACCCCGTCCTCGCGCCGGATGCCGATGAAGTCCGCCTGCGACTCACGGGTGATGACCGACCGGGCATTGTCCACGAGATCTCCACGGCGATCAGCGAAGCCGGAATCAGCATCTCGCGTCTGGGAACGGTCACCGACTTGCCAGGTAAGGACGGGGGCAAGGGCTTCGAGATCATCGTCCAATTGGCCGTGCCATTCGGGGTCGACCTCGACGCCGTGCTCGATTCGTTCGGAAAGATCGCCGCACGCTTGGAGATCGCCTTGAACGTGGAAGACCTGACGGGCGACGACGCGGTCAAATAGCGTTTGTGCACTTCCGCTCGAATAGCGAGCGAAAGTGTTCAAACGCTCACGTGTGCGCCGAATTACTCGATGCGCATGCCGCTGATGGCCCGGGCGATCACCAGCTGTTGGATCTCGCTGGTGCCTTCGAAGATCGTGTGGATCTTGGCGTCGCGGTGCCAGCGCTCGACGGGGTACTCGCGGGTGTAGCCGTAGCCGCCCAGAATCTGGATCGCGTCTTCGGTGACGCGCACGGCGACTTCCGAGGCCTTGTACTTGCTCATCGAGCCTTCGCCGTTCTTGAAGCCGCCGTTGCGGGCCAACCATGCGGCACGCCAGATCAGCAGGCGGGCTGCGTCGATCTCGGTGGCCATGTTGGCCAGCTTGAAGGCGATTGCCTGGTGCATGACGATGGGCTTGCCGAACGCCTTGCGCTCCTTGGCGTACTCCAGCGAGTACTCGTACGCGGCGCGAGCGATACCCAGCGCCTGCGCGCCAACTGACGGGCGGGTGGCCTCGAACGTGCTCATGGCCGGCTGCTTCTCACCGCTGGAGCCACGCTCGCGGGCACGGGCCAACTTGGCGTCGAGCTTCTCCTTGCCACCCAGCAGGCAGTTGCCCGGAATGCGCACATCGTCCAGCACCACTTCCGCAGTGTGCGATGCACGAATGCCGTGCTTCAGATATTTCTGGCCTTGCGATAGGCCCTTCGTGTTGGGGGGCACCACGAACGAGGCCTGCCCGCGGCCCTTGAGGTCGGGCTCGACAGCAGCCACAACGACGTGAATGTGGGCGATGCCACCGTTGGTGATCCACGCCTTGGTGCCGTTGAGTACCCATTCATCGGTGGCCTGGTCGTACACCGCACGCGTACGCAGCGACGACACGTCGGAGCCGGCGTCGGGCTCGCTGACGCAGAATGCGCCCAGCTGAATGTTCTTCGCATCGCCGTAGCACTGCGGCACCCATTCCATGACCTGCTCGGGCGTGCCGTTGCCGCTGATGCCAGCGGCGGCGAGGGCCGAACCCATGATGGCCATGCCGATGCCGGCATCGCCCCAGAACAGCTCCTCGATGCACACCGGCAAGGTGAGGCCAGTCGGGTCGCTGAACGAGTTCATCAGGAACTCCCAGCCGTACAGACCAATCTCGGCCGCCTGCTGCACGATCGGGTAAGGGAACTCTTCGCGCTCGTCCCACTCATGAGCGGCCGGGCGGATGACGCCTTCTGCGAAGTCGTGCACCCACTTCTGGAGTTGCAGTTGATCTTCATTCAGTGCGAAGTCGGCCATGGGAGTCACCTTGCTGGTCGTTGGGCTCGAGGGGGCAGAAA
>JANOYI010000152.1:0-7034 GCA_031428795.1 Ilumatobacteraceae bacterium
AGCAACTCGGTCGTCCGTCAGTTCTGCAATCGCCACGCCCTGCTCATCGCAGACCAAAGACGGCCGACGCTCCGTGCGCAGTGTCGCCACAGGGATCAGGTCGGCGCCGCGAGTGATACCCAGTGCGAGCTGGCTGATGGCGGCTGGTGGATGTCCAGGCGACGTGAGCGGAAGTTGCACCTCGTCGCGTGTGGCTTCACCGGCATCGGGCAGCTTCAGGTGCCACCCGTCATCGCCGCCGCCCGTGCGCCGCCGCAAGGTGATGCGATTGCGTGCCAGCCGAAGGTCGGCCGTGTCGTAGTACTCGGCAATCAGGCGCAACGTGGGCTGCTTCACCACTTCGCCGAGGCCTTCGGACGCGCCACTGAGTGACGGAATTCGGAACCGTGCCGGAACCTCGAACTTGAGTTCGATCTCCTGGTGCACGCGCAGTTCTGTCACGCCCTGACCGTACCCGCGCGGGCGACTGCTCAGGCTCCGGCCTCGCTGCGGGAAGTCGTGGTTGTGGAACGATGCATGTCTATGTCAGCAAAGCCCAGCTGCTTTCCCGGTGTCATCGTTCCACTGGTGACCCCATTCCACGACGATGGTTCGCTGGCGCTGGAAGTGCTGCCTCAGCTGATCGACTTCGTGTTGGACGCGGGCGTCACTGGCCTGGTCGTGGCGGGCACCACCGGCGAGGGCTACGCCCTCGACATGCAGGAACGGGCGCTGCTGCTGCAGGTGGCGATGGATGAAGTCGGTGGGCGTGTCCCCGTGCTGGCGGGCGTCGGTGGCACCTCCACGCGGGAGGCATTGGGGCAGGCGCAAATGGCCCTCGAGGCAGGGGTGCACGGCCTGATGGTGGCGGCGCCGGCGTACTGCTTGCCGACCGGTCCGGAGCTTGGCGAGCACATGCGACGGGTGCTGCGCGCGACGGAGCTTCCGACTGTGCTGTACGACTATCCGGCTCGTACAGGCGTGCAGTTCGGGGTCGACTCACTGGACTTGTTGGCGGGGAATCCGTTGGTTGTGGGTATCAAGGAGGCCAGCGGTGATCTGACTCGCATTGAGATGTTGCATGACCGGTACGGCGATGATCTGGCCATCGTGTCGGGCAGCGACCTGCTGGCGATGCACTACTTCGAGAGTGGCAGCGACTGTTGGATCGCGGGCTTCGCCAATGCGCTGCCTGCCGAGCACGTAGCAATGCTGGCTGCGGCCCAGCGCGGTGACATGGCAGAGGGCTGGGAGATCCAGCACAGTCTGAAACCCATCCTCTCCGACGTGGAGGGCGACCACTACATCGCTCGGACGCGCTTCTCGCTCATCGCTCGAGGCGTTCCCGTTGGCCCGCCGCGCGCTCCGTTGCAAGCGCTCGGCGCTGATGACAGCGCCGCGATGCGTGCTCATCTGGTCGAACTCGGCCACCTCGCTGCCCCGTGAGTTCGACGACGCGTTCGGCCGACGTGGTGGTGATCGGCGGCGGCATTGTGGGCCGTTCGATCGCCTCGTCGGCGGCGCGTCGCGGCATGTCGGTGATTGTTGTCGAGCCGATGTCGGCAACATTCGGTACGTCATCAGCGAACGCTGGCCATCTTGTTCCCAGCCACCGCGTTCCGTTCGCTGCGCCGGGGATGGTTCGTGCTGGATTGCGGAGCCTTGCGGTTCGCGACGGTGCGTTTGCGATCGCGCCGCGAGCTGCCATTGGACTGATGCCGTGGCTGTGGCGATTCGCTCGGTCAAGCACGCAAGCCAACGTCGAGCGTGGGGTTCCAGCGTTGCGTCACCTACTGGAGACCACAGTCGACGAGCTGCACCGGCTGCGTGCGGCAGGGGCCCATCTGGATGCGGCCGGTGGCGGGATTCTCCAGGTGTGTTCGTCGGCCGATGGCCTCAAGGGCCTTGTCCACGAGGCCGAAGTGTGGGGCAAGTGGGGCGTGCGCACTGAAACCCTCGGCGCTGCGGCTGTGTGCGCTGAGGAGCCACTGCTGCGGGCCTCGGTCGTAGGGGCGGTGCGGCTGGCCGACGACGGGCGTTTCGATCCGGCGTTGCTGTTGGTCGCCGTGACCGAGGAAGGCGACCGACACGGCGTCGAGAGCTTGACGGCTCGGGTCGCGCGCATCGAGCCTCGTGGCGATCAGTCGACGCGGGTCCACACGTCCGATGGTGTGCTCGACGCTCGGCGAGTGGTGGTCGCGGCCGGTGTCTGGACCCCGGCGCTGTGTCGTCCGCTCGGCGTTCGACTGCCGATCGTTGCGGCCCGCGGTAACAGCGTCACCCTGCCCGACTGCCCACGGCCGAACAGTCCGATGCTGCTCGTCGAACAGCGGATGGCCCTCAGTCCGCTCGCGCAAGGTCTGCGCCTCACCGGAGGGTTCCGGCTGACGCGCCCGACCGATCGTGACGTCGACCCGACGCGATCGCGGGAGTTGGTGCACCGCGCGGCACAGGCGCTGTCTATTCCAGAGGACACGCCGCCCTCGAATGGGTGGACGGGCCTGCGACCCGCAACGGCGGATGGTCTGCCAGTCATCGGCGCGCTGGCCGGCGCACCGTCCGTCATCGTCGCCGCCGGCCACGGAATGCTCGGCTCGACAACGGGCGCCGGCACCGGTGAAGTTGTGGCCGCGTTGCTGGCTGGCGAGTCGTTGCCGTTCGACGCTGCAACAGTGTCACCCGACCGATTCGCGCGAGGACGACAGGGGAGTGGCCGATGAGGACGCAGCGAGTGTTGCACTGTGTGGAGTCCCACACCGAAGGGATGCCGACACGAGTGGTCGTCGGTGGCGTCGCGCCGATCCCCGGCGACACGATGGAGGCCCGCCGGCAGTGGTTCATGGCCAACACCGACTCGCTTCGCACGCTGCTGATGCACGAGCCTCGCGGGCATGCCGCGATGAGCGGTGCAATCCTGCAGCCGCCGACTCGGCCCGACGCGGACTGGGGCGTGCTCTACATCGAAGTCACCGGTTGTTTGCCGATGTGCGGGCATGGCACCATCGGCGTCGCGACCGTGCTGGTCGAGACAGGAATGGTTTCGGTCACCGAGCCCGTGACGACCATCCGCCTGGACACTCCGGCCGGTTTGGTGATCGCAGAGGTCGCCGTCGACGATGACCGCGCGATGGCAGTCACCATTCGTAACGTGCCGTCGTTCGTGACGGCGATGGACTGCACGGTCAACGTCCCGGGCATCGGTGACGTTCGTTACGACATGGCCTTCGGCGGGAACTTCTACGCCATCGTCGAACTCGACGAGATCGGCGTGCCGTACGGCAAGGAACACGCGCGGACACTGCTGGATACGGGCATGACCATCCTCCACGCGATCAACGCCACTGACTCGCCGGTGCACCCGACCGAGCCGAGCATCAACGGCTGCCATCACGTCCAATTGGTTGCCCCTGGTAGCGACGCACGGCATTCGCGCCACGCAATGGTGATTGCGCCCGGCTACTTCGATCGCTCGCCATGTGGCACTGGCACCAGCGCCCGGGTCGCGCAACTGCACGCCCGCGGGCTGCTGCCCTTGCACACGGACTTCATCAACGAGTCGTTGTTGGGTACGCACTTTGTCGGCCGTGTGGTCGACACTGCCGAAGTCGGGGGCATCGCGGCCGTCGTGCCCACCATCACCGGACGAGCGTGGGTGACCGGTACCTCGCAGCAGTTCCTCGACGAGCGCGATCCATTTCCCCACGGCTTCCTGATTGGCTAAGGCATGTCCACCTACCAGGGCGGCCACGCTTTTGTCTGGTAAGACCGTCAAGCCTGGCCCGACATCATCGCCTTTCTGTCGGCATAGCGGCGTGCGGCAGAATGTCGAGCATGTACGTGCCTGACATTCTCACTGCTCCTCTCCGTCGTACCGATGACCGCACCAGCGACTACCCGCTCCTCGACGACGGGCAGGTGCAGATCGGCATCTGGGAGTGCACGCCCGGCACGCTCGGTGACGGAGCCGGAGATTTCGACGAGACGATGTACATGGTTACCGGTCGCGCCTCTGTCGCCCACAGCGGTGGCACCCACGACCTGGCGCCTGGCACGCTGTGGACCACTCCTCGCAACTGGGCCAGTGACTGGAATGTGCACCAGACCATCCGCAAGCTGTACGTCATTGACCAGCGGCCCGGCTCGGCCGCCGAGTCGTCGCACTTGCCGATCGCCCATTCTGCACAGCTCGGTGAGCCGACTCGTCGCCCCGTCGTCATCGCCGGCGACCCGCACGAATCCAGCGCAGCCTTGTGGGCGCACAACAAGTTGGAGTGCGGTGTCTGGGAGTGCACGCCCGGCGAGTTCCCGTTCCGACGCGACGGATACGACGAGGTGTTCTGCGTGGTCAGTGGCCACGCAACTCTGCACATCGACGCAACCGAGGGTGCAGGTCACGCGTTCGACCTGAGAGCAGGCAGCGTCATCCTGACCCCCGCAGGGATGACCGGCCGATGGGTCGTGCACGAGACGATTCGTAAGGCGTACACAATCGTGCATCGCTGAACCGACGTAGACTTGCATCCAACCCAATCGGGAGGTTCATACCTATGGGTACCGGAGCAATCGCCGGCATTGTGCTCGCCGCACTCGTCCTGCTGACCATTCTCACCGGCTTACGTACGGTGAATCAGGGCACAGTCGCAGTCACCACCATCTTCGGAAAGTACCGGCGCACCCTGCGGCCGGGCCTCAACGTGGTGGTGCCGTTCATCGAGAAGATTTTCCGCCGCATCAGCGTGCAGAACCGCGCCGTCGAGCTGCAGTTCCAGGCGATCACCTTCGACCAGGCCAACGTGTACTTCACGGCGATGATGGTGTACGGCGCGATCAGCGAGAGCGAGGAGACGGTGAAAAACATCGCCTTCAAGTTCGTCAGCGAGAAGGACTTCCTCACCGCGCTGGTGCGCAGTGTCGAGGGCAGCACTCGTGGATTCGTCGCCACCAAGAAGCAGGCCGAGATTCTCGTGCTTCGTGCCGAGATTGTCGCCGAAGTGAAGGACAACCTCGACCACGTCATCGAGACGTGGGGCTTCCACCTCATCGACCTGCAGCTCAACGACATCACCTTCGACCAGGCCATCACCACCTCGATGGCGCAGGTCGTGGCGAGCAACAACCTCAAGGCTGCTGCTACCAACGAGGGCGACGCGTTGCTCATTCGCAAGACCAAGGAAGCCGAAGCGCTGGGTACCGCCGTGCGCATCGAGGCCGAGGCCGAGCGCACCGCCGCCCAGCTGCGCGGCCAGGGTGTGGCGCTGTTCCGCGAGGAGGTCGCACGCGGTCTCGCTTCGGCCACCAACACAGTCGACTCGTCGCTCATCCTGTTCTCCATGTGGACGGAGACCATCCGTCAGATGGCCGAGCATGGCAAGGGCAACGTGTTCTTCCTGGACGGTTCACCAGAGGGCATGCAGTCGCAGATGAAGGATCTCATGGCGCTGCAACAGCTCAACACCGTGCAGGGCCAACCGCCGCAATGACCAGCCTGCATACTGGCGCCGTGACGGTTCGCCAGCGGCCCGAACTGCAAGCACTGATGCAGACGGACCGCACGCTCGACCCGGGTATCACACTGCCCGCCAGCTGGTATCACGACCCGCAGATCTGGCAGCGCGAGCGCTGGCCCATCTTCGGCAGCAACTGGGTGCACGTTGCGTACGACCACCAGCTGCGCAACACCGGCGACTACGTCACCGAGAATCTGGCCGGCTGGCCCATCTTCATTCGTCGCAAGGACGACGGCACGCTCAGTGCGTTCTACAACGTGTGCCCGCACCGCGCCGGCCCCATCGTGTTCGAAGGCGAGGGCTGCTCGAAGAACGTGGTGTGCAAGTACCACGGCTGGGCGTTCAACGCAGACGGCAAGTTGCTCAGCGCTCGCGACTTCGGCGCTGAAGCCCCCGACAACATGGACCTCACTGCCATCCAGGTTGGCTCGTGGCGCGGCATGGTCTTTGTATGCCTCAACCCGGCAATTGCTCCGCTGCACGAGTGGCTGGGCGAGTTCCCCAAGGAAGTCGAGGGCGTGCCCCTCGAGAGTTACCGCTTCCACAGCAAGAGTGTTCGCCACGTGGCCTGCAACTGGAAGACATACGGCGACAACTTCCTCGAGGGCTATCACCTGCCCACCACGCACCCAGGGATGAGTCGCGACGCAGACGCGTTGAACTACAAAGTTGCCTTTGTCGACGATCCGCGGTGGAACATCCACACGATGCCGCCCCGCGACGCGAGCATCTTTGGCATGTTCGGGTACTTCTGGCCGGTGTTTGGGTTCGACGTGTTCCCCGGTGGTTTCGCCGTTGACCGTTGGTTGCCACGGGGACCCACGCACATCGACCTCATCTTCGAGTACTTCTTCGACGACGACGCCGAGGGCATCGAAGACATCGTGAAGTTCAGCGAGGAGGTTGCCGACGAAGACGCACGCATGTGCGAGCACGTGCAGCGCAACCTCGATGCGGGCAATTACGACACCGGCGTGCTCAGCCCCAAGTGGGAGTACCCGTTGGCAGTCTTCCACAGCATGATCCGTGAGGCCATCGGTCCGGTCGACGACCGCTGACCACGCCTGCCCGGCGACGTCTCTGATAAGCACGTGCGATGAGCAGTACCACCAGCACCGCACGCTTCCTATGGCAGCGGCTCGAGCCGTTTCACGGCCTGATCTACTTCGTCCCCGAGGCCGATCAGCACTACACGGCGCTGGGCCTTGATTCGGGAATGATGGGCTACTTCTCGTCGCGTGCCGCAGCCATGGGCCCGGTGCCGGCAGAGGTCGTGATCGCCACCTTCTACAACTTCGAGCCAGGTCGTATCCGCGCACTGGTGCCCCAAGCGTGGGAACGCACGACTGCTCCCGCATTGTGGGGCGCACGCGTGGCGGCGGCCGACGCGGCGCTCACCCGCATCTTCGGCGCTGACCGCCTGGCGCAGCCCGATATCGCCGAGGCAGCTGACGTGCTGCGCTCGATCATCGACGCATGCGCGCCAGAAGGTCGCGCACTGTTCGCCGGCCACCTCGCGCAGGAGTGGCCGACCGAGCCCCACCTGGC
>JANOYI010000153.1:0-11542 GCA_031428795.1 Ilumatobacteraceae bacterium
CTGGAAGTTGACGACGGCTTGGAAGGTGGCCTGGTCGTACGTGCCGCTGACCAGACCCTTGTACTGGCCCATCCACATGAGCGTCCACTGCACGCAGACGACACTGCCGCCGGTGCTGCCCACGACGAGTTCGGCGTCAGCAACGCACGTCCCGATCTCGGGGAAGTTGGCATGAACGGCGGGCGCGGCAAGGTCCTGGGTTGCGACCAACAACGTGGTGATGGCCAACGCCCGGAGAAGTGTGCGCACCACACCATTCTGTCGGCGGCGCCACCATTTGAACAGTCAGCCGATTCTGATTTTGTTTTGCCGATTCCCGGATCTCACCATGCCCAGTAGTGGTGTGGACCAGCATTCCGATCGTTTGGCGTCGTATGTGGGCAATTGCTCAGTATCTTCAACGCCCGGGGGACTTGGGGGCGCGCAAATGTCATCGATCGAGACGCTGCGGGTCGCGCCCGCAGGAACGACAGACCGCGTGGTCGCGGCATGGGCCAACGCGCACCCGGTAACCAGGCGCGCCGTCGTAGCCGCATGCGTGACATCGGCAGCTCTCGGCTCGGCCGTGACTGCGCCCGTCGCCGTGCGATGGAGCATCGCTGCGGTCGGAGTGATTCTGGCCGTCGCAGCAATGGTCGACGTGCACGAACAAAAGCTGCCCAATCGACTGTTGCTCGGTGCGCTGGCCTCCGTCTCCCTCGGCGTGATGGGGGCATCGAATGTCGCCATCGCTGCGTCAGCGACGCTTGGCATGTTGCTCGGTGGCGGCCTGATGTTGCTCGTCCGACTCACGCGGGGTGTCGGAATGGGCGATGTGAAAATGGCCGCGGTTGTCGGCGCCAGCGCCGGGGCAGTCGCGCTCATGGCGGCTCCAGTCGCACTCGCCGTCGCCTCGTTTGCGGGCGCCACGTTCGGCGTGATCACTCGTCGCCAGAGGCTGCCCCTCGGGCCAGCGCTGTGGCTGGGATGGGCTGTTGCGCTCGGCGCATGTGCGGCCGGATGGCTGTCATGAGCGGCAAGCCTGGCAAAGCGCGCAGTCGGGTCCGAACGCAGTGGCTGGCGTTAGGCGCAGCTCTGGTTGTACTTGCAGGCCTGTTGGTGGCGTGGGCACTCTCCAACGCGGCCGATCGTGTCGAAGTGGTACAACTCGCCCGCGGCGTGGCGGCCGGCCACGTTATCGAGGCCAACGATCTCGCTCTCGCCAGCGTGGCGTACGACGACGCCGTCGTGGGCTTGGTGCCGTCCGAGTCGTTGGATTCCCTCGTCGGGCGGGTCGCTGCCATCGACCTTCAGGCGGGCGCTTTGGTGCAATCCGGTATGTGGCGCGACGCCTCTTACCTCGCGGCCGGCGAGGAGAGTGTCGGCGCACTCCTGACGCCTGGTCGTTATCCAGGCGGTCTCGCTCGGGGCGACGTTGTGCTGGCTGCGCCGCTCGACGCCGCTGCAGCCTTCACGACGACAGCGGTACGCGTGCTCGACCTGCAACCGGATTCCAACGGGGACCTCGTCGTTACCTTGGCCGTTCCCGCCGCACAATCGGTCGCGGTCGCGCAGATGGCCGCCACCGACCAGCTTTTGCTGGTGGGTCAGCCTCCACCCACCGAGCCGGCCGAGGTGGAACAGTGATCGTCGCAGTCGGCTGTTGGCGTGGAGTCGGCGCAACCACGACCGCTCTCCTCGTCGCCACCTGCTTGGCTGCTGCCGACACGGATGGGGCTTGGTTGGTCGAGGCTGACCCGGCAGGCGGCGTGCTCGCCGGTCGGATGCAGGTACCCGCGCGCTGCCTGGGCGGTCTCGAGCGAGTTGCGTTTCCCACCGAGCGAATCAGCGTTGCTGAGTCGTTCGCGGCGACGGCATTTGCGAGCGGTGGCCTTCAGATCGTGCTTGGTCCCGCGGACCCATTCAGAGCGTTCGCCTGCCACCAACCGCGAATGCCGTGGGCACCCGCGCTGCACGACCTGCCCGGCTCCGTTGTTGTGGATGTGGGAACCATCCGCGCGGGTAGCCCTGTCTGGCCGGTGCTGGCCCAGGCCGATGTCGTCCTGCTCGTGTCATCGCCGGAGGCCAGTTCGGCAGTCGCTGCGGCCGAGTGGGTCAAGGCTGCCGGGCGAGTGTCGCCCGCCGATCCCGGCTTGCTCGGCGTCTCGGCTCGCATCGTGTTCGTCGACTCACCAGCGGGTATTGCGTTTGCGAAAGCAACTCTGCAAGGTGAGCTGAGCGAGCAATGCGCGGCGTGGCTTCCGTGGGAACCAGCGACGGTCGATCTCGTACATCGAGGAGCGGCAGTTCACGACCGACGACTGCGACGCAGTTCGCTGATGGGCGCCGTCAATCAGATGACGCTCCAGCTGACGGCCACCGGGGCGGTGGCGCCATGATGACCGATGACGAGCTGGACGATCTGGTCATCGAGCTTCGTCGTCAGTGGGGCGCCCGATTGCCCGTTCCTGGCCGCGACGAGACTCCTAGCGAACGCGACCTTCGGGAGGAGATGACCCGCGATGTGCTCGAGCGGGTGGTGCTACCCGAGCTTGAACACCAACGAGTCATGGCGCGCCAGGCGCCACTCGCCGGCGAGGAACACACGGCTGTCGTCGACCTTGTGATCTCGGAGATCTTCGGACTGCCGCGGCTGCTAACGGTGTTGCGCGACCCGCACGTCACGGACGTCTTGGTCTTCGGCTCGGACCAAGTACGCGTCGAACGAACCGACGGCACGCGCCAGTTGCTGCCGCCGCTCGTTCGTCGAGATCGCGATCTGGAACGAATCATCTACGACACAGCGACTTCCCGTCGCCGCCCCTTCAACCGCGAGAATCCGTTCGTCGATCTAGAGCTAGAGCCCGGCGTCCGATTTCACGGCGAGGGTTTCGACGTCGTCCAGCGTCCGCTGGTGACGATTCGTCGCGCCGCAGTGTTCGGAATGACGCTCTCCGATCTGGCTGACCGCGGGATGCTGGACCAGGGCGCAGTGGCCCTGTTGCAAGCTGCAATAGCCGCCGACATGAACGTTGTCGTCTGCGGCCGAATGGGCTCCGGCAAGACGACTATTCTTCGGTCGTTGGTGGCCGAGGTTGACGAACACGATGTGATCGTCACGGTAGAAACCGACTTCGAGCTGAACATCGCCAAGATGGGCCGACACCGATATGTGCACGCGTACCAGTCACGTGTTCCCAGCACCAGCGACGGCGTTGGCATCTCGTGCCACGACATGATGGTGCCCGCCGTACGCACCCGGGCCGACTGGATTGTCGTCGGCGAGGTACGTGGCGCTGAGGGCGGTGCGCTGGTGCAGGCGATGTCCATCGGCCAGGGCGCGATGGCGTCTGTGCACGGCGGTAGCGCGAAGGACGGAGTCGAACGACTCGCGGAACTCATCGCGTATTACAACGGCATCGACTTGAAGATGGCCCGGTGGCAGGTGTATCGCAGCGTCGACCTGGTGGTGCATGTCACCGGCGACAATCGCGACGGGCGCTATGTGACCGAGATCGTTTCGCCCTCGGTTGAGGAGGACGGCGCTCGCTTCATCATGCATCGCCTGTTCTGTCCGCGACCGGATGCGGCCGATCGGCGAGCGCGCCCATCTGCCGAACCACAACGTCCCATGCTCGACCGGCTCGCTATAGCGGCACCCGAGTTTTCGACGGAGTGGTGGCACAGCGCCGGCGAGACCTATCGACCGCTGCGTTCGGGCCTCGTTGCCCACGCTGCGGCAAAGGGCGAACGGCAAGCGGTCTGACAATGTTGGCCACTCTCCCCCCAAGCGCTATTGCGTTCGCCGTCGGTGTGTTGCTCCTCGTCGCGCTGGTTGCGGTCATGCGAGCGGTCGCGCCCCCGCAGCGTCAGCGAACGGCATCGGCGGCAACCCCGTCGCTGCTGGAGGGTATCGGAGGCAACCGAATTGCTGCGGGGCTGGCCGGCGGCTTCCTCGCGCTACTCGCGACGCGTTGGCTGATGTTGGCGCTGCTCGTCAGTTTGCTCATCGTGATGTGGGGGCGGCTGCTGCATGACACACGGGCAGACGACGAGCGCAGGCGCATCGAGGGCATCGCAAAGTGGCTGGAAGATTTGCGCGACACGTTGCGTGGCTCCGCGATTGGTGCCGAAGAAGCACTTGAGCAGGTAGCGATGCGCCCACCCGACGCCATCGCCGAGCCGCTCCGAACGTTTGCCAATCGCCGTCGACAGGGCTTCCGTACCGAGGATGCGCTGGCGGACCTCGCCGAGGAGTTGGCCCACCCAACTGCTGACGCAGCGGTCGCCGCGATTCGGCTGGTCATCGGAGGCTCCACCAGCGCCGGCCGCCTCTATGGCACCGTCAGCGCCTTGTCGGCTGCAGCACGCCACGAGGTGACTGCCCGCGAACGCATTGATCGAACCCGTTCGGTCTACCAGTCCAGCATGAAGCGGCTGGTCATCATCGGCGGTTTGCTGATCGCATACCTTCGCTTTGTCGGCGGTGAGTTGCTCACCCCGTACGACACAGCCGTTGGTCAGGTCGTGCTGTTGCTGCCGCTCGGCATGTGGATGGGGTGCGTGCTGTGGCTGCGTTCGCTGTGCCAATACGAGATTCCAAAGCGCTACCGCATCGTCGGCTCGGCAGGGGCGACGAAATGAATCCCTTGGAGACCGGAGCATTGGCGGGCCTTCTCGTTGCGGGCGGGTTGTGGTGCATGGTGCATTCGCTGCAGCGTGCGCCGCGATCACTCGCCGCAGCTCGGCACCGCATGTACGGCTCCGGTCTGGCAACTTCGGCTTTGCGACCGCGCAGTGCGAGATGGACAGACTCATTGGCCGCCGGCGCACTGGGCCGCTGGACCGTGCGGCACTTCGGTATCGGTCTCCAGGTTCTTGGCTTGTCGCCAGCTGACGTCGTGACGCGTGTGCTCACATCGGCTGGCATCATGCTGTTCGCGACTCTCACTGCTACAGCCGCCATGACTTCACTCGGCCTGCTGCCACTCTCGCCAATTTGGTTGGTGCTCGTGCTGGTCTTGACGGCCCTCGCGGGCTGGATAGCCATCAGCGATATCTCCGGCAAGATCGAGCGACGTGGTCGCGAGCTACGACAAGCCGCCAACGACTTCGTGCAGTTGGTGGCTGTCGGGCTGACGACCGACCAGAGCGTTGAGGAAGCAATTCGCTTCGGACTTGCCGTCGGCTCCAGCGAAGCGTTTGATGCTCTTCGCGACGAACTGAACACTGCGCCCCAACGCGGCATTCCTGTGTGGGAGGCGCTTGACGAGTTCGGTCGCAAGTTCGGAGTTCGCGAGCTCAGCGAGTTCGCCGCGTCGATCGAGCGACAAGGGCTTCAGGGCGTCTCGATCAGCGACACGGTCTCGTCACTGGCGACCTCAATGCGGGCGAAGGCGTTGGATGAGTTGGAGCGCGAGGCCGACAGGGCCAACGCGAACCTGTCCGGTCCAACCATCGGTTTCGTGGTCACCACGATTGTGTTTCTGGCATACCCACTGGCGCAGCGCATCAGCGCGGCATTCGGCGGGTAGCCACGACAGGGCACCCCTGCAGCGGTGCACAACGAGTAACGACAGCAACAACAACCGCAACCAACACAGCAACCACCAACAGCAACCAACAGGAAAGGGATCGGCGGATGAACGAACAACTGCTTCCATTGGCGGTGTGGGTCCAAGTGGCCTATGGCGACCTTCAATCACGGACGCGGCACGCGTGGGCGACACGGCACGACGAGGACGGCGTGGACGAGGCCGTCACCAAGATGATTTGGCTCGCTGTCGGAATTGTCGTCGCTATCGCTGCGACGGCGTTCTTCATGGCAAAGTTCAATCAGGCCAAGGACAACGTCCCCGATCCGGTTGCCCCGTAGTCCAATGAACGTCGACCGTCGCCGCGCCGCAGATCTGCGAGGTCGCGAGCTAGCGGCCCGCGATCGTGGCGCGGTCGACGTCTCGATCCAGATGCTCTTTGGTCTCATGTTCGTGATCTTCGCGATGCTGCTGGTCTTCGAGACCGTCACGTACTGGCATGCGCGCAACGTGTTGGACGACGCGGCTGCCGAAGGCGCCCGAGTTGCAGCCGCGTTCGACGGCACCTGCGCTGCCGGCGTCGCGGCCGCGCAATCCGTCGTACAACGAACGGCTGGCTCGTGGGCCGACGAGGTGAGCGTGACCTGCACCGACGGCGCAATTGTCAGAGTCACCGTGTCAGGCAACACTCCGGGAGTTCTCGGCAATGCCGTGGGCTTTCGAGCGCAGGCCACCGAAACCGCTCCGAAGGAGGCGTGACGTGACTGCAGCGGTTCGGGAAGAGGACGGCATCGCGACCCCTGTGGAGATGATGTATCTCCTTGTCTTTTGTCTCGCGGCTGTGTTGTTCGTCGGATTCGTCGGCCGCCTTCAAGCGGCTGGTGTCGAGGTGACCAACACCGCTCAGGCGGCGGCGCGCGCAGCGTCGCAGGCTCCGGGCTCTGCCGTCGCGCAACGTGCTGCCGAGGACGTCGTTGCTGCTTCCGCGCTCGGTGCTCGATGCGATGGCGGAGCGCAGGTCCGCGTGACCTGGGCGCCTGCATCGTCGGGCGCGTGGCAGGGCGGCTCTGTCACGGTGCGGGTGTCATGCACGGTGGACAACCAATCGTTGTCAGGCGTGTGGGCGCCCGGGTCGCGCACCGTGACGATGAGCGACACCCAGCCGATTGATCGGTACCAGCGATGACTGAGCGAGCGCCCGACCGAGATAGAGGAGCGATCGCGATCGTGATGATCATTCTCCTTGTGATGGTTCTCGGGGGCGCCGGTCTAGTGGTTGACGGCGGTCGTGCATTGGTCGCTCGCCGTCATGCCTCCAACACTGCGGAGGCTGCGGCTCGCGCCGCAGTGTCGACCGCCACCCCCGTTGCTGGCTTCGACCGCGACGCCGCCCGCAGCGCTGCGCTCAGCTATGCGGCTCGCGCTGGAGTTCCCGCTGCCGACGTTCGCGTCGTCGTGGGCGTCGACTACGTCACGGTCACGATCGTGGAGCGCAGAGACACGGTCTTCCTGATCCTTGGCGGCCAGGAAACGATGACCGTCCAAGCCTCTGGCACAGCGCGAGTGACGTACACCGAATGAGCGCAGCGAATGAATTGACGAAAGTGAGAGGTGAGCGGTGATGCGACTTTCGCGGGTGGTGCTTCGATTCTTTGCGTTCCTGCTGCTAGCGGCGCTGCTTGTCGGCGTGCCCATTGTGTTGTTCAAGATCGTCGGCGTGCCCCTGCCCGGATCCGATGAGCTGCGCGACGCATGGCAGCGACGACAAATCGGCGGGGAGCTCGTGATTCGGATTGGAGCTGCCGTCTTCGCTGTCCTCTGGCTGTGGTTTGCCGCGACGGCACTTGCGGAGCTGTGGCATGTCATCGTCTGGCGCGTCGGTGGGTCGAGCGCTCGGCTTGCTCCAGTTCCGTCTGGTCCGTCGGGCGCAGTTCGCCAGCTGGTGCGGTTCATCGTGGTGTCATCGGTGACGGCGTCCGCGACGTTCGGGAGTTTCGTTCCCTTGGCGCGAGCGACCATCTTGCCGCCCGTAGCCAGCCCTGTTGTCGGTGCTGCTGCGACGTCGGTTCGTTCCACGACCTCGGTGGCCCATACGGCGACAGCGCCGACGCACCTCGCGGTAGGTCGCGAGACCCCCTTCTCGCTGGCTGCAATGCTCGGCCGCGCCGACCTGCGCGACACGATCATCGAGCTCAATCTTGGCAGGGTCGGTCTTGATGGGATGGAGTGGCAAGGCGGCGTCTTCCCGGCCGGAATGGAAGTGGCGCTTCCAGTGGAACAGGTGGTCGATACACCTCTCGGCCCGGCGCATGAGGTTGTCGGGGGAGATTCGTACTGGGAGATTGCGGAGGATCATCTCGGCATCGCACTCGGACGTGACGCGACTGACCAGGAAGTGATGGAGTACACGGAGTCGTTGATGACGGCGAACCACGAGCTTCTCGGTCATCGCGACCCAGCGCTGATCGTGCCTGGCGAACTAGTCATCTTCACCTCGGTCGGCGCCGCCAGCGTCGCCGATACCCCAGTTGTCACCGATATCCCGGTCGTCGCCAATGCCCCGGTCGCAGTCGAGACGCCGGTCGTCCAAGTGGTGCGGCCCGAGCCCTCTCGTCCAGACGTCATCATTCACCTGCCCGCGATCGTTGAGGCCCCCAGAGAAGTGGTGCCGGACGCTGTGGCACCAAGTGTGGCCGACTTACATTTACCGTCGATCGTCAAGTCCCCGTCCGAATCGGGTGGGTTCTTGCCGTACGCGGCGGGGCTTGGGGCGGCACTCTTGATGTCGGCAGGCGTAGTCGGAGCTCTCGAGTCGCGGCGCCGACGCGAGCTTCGCTCTTCCACAGTTGGGACGCGGTTGCTTGCGCCATCGGCGGTGCAGGTTCGGACTGAAGTGTTGCTGCGCTTGTTGAACCCACAGGAGCGATTAGCTCGCCTGGACTTGGCGTTGCGCTCGGCGGCGCCCTCCCTTGCTGCTCAGTCCGCGTCGGTGCAGGCGGCTGTCATGTACGACACGGGCGATGTCTGTCTCTTCCTGCGCGGTTCCGCCACGCCAGCGTTGCCGGACTGGAAAATGGACGTGCACGCAAACACTTGGCGGTTGTCGGCATCCACGTCGCTATCTGCCCTCGCTGAGCATGCCCGGCTCTGTGCTCAACCATGTCCGGCAATGGTCCACGTGGGAGGGGTTGCGGAGGGCGGCGAGCTGTTCGTGGATCTCGAAGCGGTTGGCAGCTTCTTGGTGCAGTCGCCGTATGCCTCCGCCGTTCTGCGCAGCGTTGCCGCTTCGCTCGCCGTATCGCCCTTCATCGAGGCCGCCCGGATTTTCACGGTCGGGCTTGGTGATGTTTCGTTGGGTTCACAAAACAGCGAGTCCGTTGACTCCTTGGACGCCGCATTGGACGCAGCCTCGATGTCGTTGGGAAGCACGTCGCAGTTGGTGCGCATGGGTAGCACGTTCGGACTGCGTGTCGCCGGTGTCGGTGGTGAGGCGTGGGAACCATCCGTGGTTGTTGCCCTGGTGGACGAAGGAATCGATCCGCTCGACGGCGTGTTGCGGGCTGTGGCCGTGGGCGGCCGAGGCTTGGCCGTGGTCTTGGGCACCGAGGAGTCGTCCGCTGACTGTGCCGCTCCACTCGAGCCGGGCGCAGGGTGGGCGCTTCGTTTCGACGGCGGACAACACGTACTCGAGCCGCTGGGCTTCGTCGTGCACCCGGTGGGAGTCAGTGAGGCCGACGTCGCACGCTTGGCCGAGCTCATCGACCGCGCCGAACTGACGACCACCGACCTCGGCGTGGCCCATGTCCCGGAGCTCTTGTTCGACGCAGCGCGGCAAGTGTCGACCGCGTTTGCTGCACCCGAGTGGTCGTTGATGGTGCGCGTGCTCGGCCCGATTCTCGTGGCCTCGTGTAACGGCGTGCCAGCGGACTGCGAACGTTCGAAGGCCATCGAGCTGATTGTCTGGCTGAGTCAACATCGGGAACGGCCGACTCGCTCAGCTGCGCGAACTGCCCTGTGGGACCTGGACGTACGCGACGCCACGTTCGCCAACGTGGTCAGTGATGCTCGGCGGGCAATGGCGCGGGCGATTGCGCCGGCCGCAAGTGAGGAGTGGATTGCGCGCACCCTCACCGAGAACCTGCCGCTGCACCCGGGCGTCGTCACTGATGCCGAGATGCTCGCACTTCGTGTCGCGCACGCCCGGCCGCAGTCGTCGTTGGATGCAATTGACACCCTTCGACCCGGTGTCGAGTTTCTGACCGGGCTGCCGTTTGCGGGCACGAGCTACCTGTGGACCGATGCTGAGGGGATTACGTCGTCGTTGATCCTGCTCGCCACTGGTGCGGCAATCGAACTGGCCAACCACTACCTACTGCTCGGCGACGTGGACGGGGTGTTCTGGGCGACGGGCCAGGGGCTGAAGGTCCTGAGCGGCCACGAGGAACTGATTTCGCTGCGCATGCGTGCTCACGCCCGACGCGGTGACCTCGCGGGTGTGCGCGGCGAGTGGGAGAGCTACGAGCGCGCCATCGCCGCTGACCCGTGGGCCGCCGCCGAGCCGGCCCCGAAGCTTGTCGCGCTCCGCCGTGAACTTCTGGCACCTACCCACTCCCAGCAGGAGGCTTGAAATGAATCTTCGTTCAACCCTGGCCGCGCTCATCGCCGTCACAGCGGCTCTAGCCGCGTGCGACAACGGTTCAGCTGAACCGGTGCCACCGTCGGATTTGTCGACTCCGGTAGCGACGGTCACACAGCCACCGGCGCCTTCGTCGACTTCGAGCCCGTCGACAACTGTCGCTGACACGACGACGAGCGGCGCCACGACGACGGTTGCGACGGCGCCGCCGACCGTGCCCGCAGGCGCGCCAATGCTGTCGCCCGATGGTCCGTGGACGCTGGTCGACTCGGCGCCGGGTATCAACAGCGTCGGCCTCGTCTACGAGTTGATGCCCAAGTTGTGGGTGTTCTTACCCACGCAGGAAGACCGCCCGAACGGCTACTTCTGGACCTTCAACGAACTCGACCGCCCCGCCATAGAGGGCTACATCAAAGCCATGCTGACTATTTACCGAAGCACCGACTCAGTCCCAGCGACCCTCGACGACGAAGGCTGGGATCTCTACTTCACCCCCGAGAACGCAGCGATCATGATGCCGCCGTACCAGGAACGATCTGATGCTGGTTCGTACACAGACCTTGATCTCGGTGTTGTCCTTAGACCTTCGGTAATTGAAGACAACCGGACTGAGTCGTACACCATCGTGATGGACTGCGAACTCGATGGCGCCGTTCTGCGCAACGCAGATGGAACATACGCCGAAGGTGCCACTCCAGGCGTCATGATCACCGGATACGCAGCTGGCATGCAACTGGTCGACGGCTTGTGGAAGATCGATGGATTCAGTAGGTCGGACTTCGCGTGTCAATGAGGAGAGTCTGGCGATCGGCGACGGCCGCCGTAACTGTCGGTCTTTTCGCATCCTCGGCTGCGTTTGCGGGTCTTCCTCACAACGGTGGTGACACTGTCACTGTCGCGGGGCCGCGGTCAGTGGCTTATTACAACGAGACTGGTGGGCTGCGGACTACTACTTCTATCCCGAATGGGTCGGCGATGAAGACTCTCGGCGGGCGCGGCTCCGCCTGCTCGTTCATCGCTTCCGTCCCTGGGATCACCTCCGACCGTCAGCCGTACGTCGCTGGTCAAACGGTCTCCAGTACTCGGTGGGTGTTCAGTGAGGACATCCGCATCCCGAACTTCGAAAGCCCTGGCCCTACCGTTCAGGTCATCGTCGGTGCTGGTCCGCTGGGTGCGGCCAAGCGGCTGTTCTCGGTCTCGTGCGACACGTCGGCACACTTCCTCCAGTTCCTTTGGGTGAGCGCGTACGACCCGTTCTTCGACCCGCGCCCGATGGCGCGCGACCTCGTCAACAATCTGCAGTTGGTACCGCCGACCATCTTTCAGAATCCGGTTGTCGACATCTGGGGCGGGCTCATCACTCGCTATCCGACGTGGCTCGGTGTTGCTCCCG
>JANOYI010000154.1:0-8694 GCA_031428795.1 Ilumatobacteraceae bacterium
ATGGGCAGCCACTCGCGATGCACCGTTACACGCCCACGTCTCCGAGCAGAAGGTGGAGAACCAGCAGTGCATCGATGCCTACGGTCTGACACCGACCGCGCTACTCGCTGAACGCGGGGCGCTAGGCGACCGCTTCACGGCTGTTCATGCAACCCACCTCGCCGGATCCGACATTGGGCTCTACGGCGTTCACGGCTGCATCATCTGTATGTGCCCGACAACTGAACGCGATCTCGCCGATGGCATTGGCCCGGCACTGGCGCTGCGCGATGCGGGCGCTCGACTCTCGCTCGGCTCCGACTCGCATGCTGTTATTGACATGTTTGAAGAGGCCCGCGCTGTCGAACTGGACGAACGCCTGGCAGCACAGGTGCGGGGCAGTCACGACGCCCCGTCACTGATGCGGGCGGCAACCGCGAACGGGCACGAGAGCCTCGGCTGGTCGGATGCCGGCCGAATCGAAGTCGGCATGGTGGCGGACTTGGTCTCTGTGCGCATGGACAGCGTGCGCACCGCTGGCAGCTCGGCCCTGACAGCCGTCGAGTCGGCGATCTTCGCCGCCAGCGCAGCAGATGTGCACCACGTCATCGCGGGTGGGGTCATCATCGTCAGCGACGGCCTCCATCAGCGAATGGATGTGGCCCGCGAACTCGCATCGTCGATCCAGGAAGTGATGGCCGAACGATGAGCGACGTAGTAACGACCGTCCTCGACAACATTGGGCTGTTGGTCACCGCTGACCCGACCATGGGTGGGGGCTCCCTCGGGCTGTTGCGCGACGCGTCTGTCGTGTTCGCCGGGGAGCACGTCCTCGCGGTCGGCCCCGCTGGACAGGCTGCCGACAACCGCATCGACGCTGGTGGCGCTTGCGTCATCCCCGGCTTTGTCGACAGCCACACGCATCTCGTCTTCGCTGGCGATCGCGGCGACGAGTTCGCGGCCCGCATGGCTGGCCGCCCATACGAAGCTGGTGGTATTCGCACGTCGGTGATGGCCACCCGCGCTGCGTCCGACGAGCAGTTGGCGGTGCTGACCGATGCCCGCCGTACCGAAGCGCGCCGCGCAGGCATCACAACCGTGGAGATCAAGTCTGGCTACGGCCTCGATGCGCACCACGAGGAGCGGTGCCTACAGGTCGGCCAGCAGTTCACTGCCGACACCACTTTCCTCGGAGCGCACGTGGTGCCGCCTGAATTCGAGGGCCGTACCGACGACTACGTGCACCATGTGTGCACCGACATGTTGGCCGCCGCTGCCCCGCATGCCCGCTGGATCGATGCCTTCTGCGAGGTCGGGGCATTCGACGCTGACCAGTCGCGTGCCGTCCTCGCCGCGGGAAGGGCAGCCGGACTCGGTCTACGGCTCCATGCCAATCAGCTCGGGTTCGGACCCGGCGTGCAACTAGCTGTCGAGATGGGGTGTGCCTCGGTCGACCACTGCACGTACCTGACGGACGACGACATCAGCGCACTCGCGGCAAGCGACACTGTCGCAACGTTCCTGCCCGCGACCGACTTCAGTACCCGCCAGCCGTATCCGGACGCCCGCCGTGTCATCGATGCCGGTGTAGCCGTCGCACTAGCCACCAACTGCAACCCCGGCAGCAGCTACACCACCTCGATGTCGTTCTGCCTCGCTCTTGCGGTACGCGACCTCCGCATGAGTCCGGAGGAAGCGCTGCTGGCTGCGACCGTCGGTGGTGCACGTGCGCTGCGACGCGCCGACGTCGGACGTATCGCCGTCGGTATGCGAGCCGACATGGTCGTACTTGCTGCGCCGTCGTACACGCACTTCGTCTACCGGCCCGGTGTGCCGCTGATCAGCGCAGTGATCGAGGCCGGGCTCCTGACGTGAGCATCGTGCACAGGCCGTGGGCGTACCTGCGTCCTCTGCTGCCCGGCGTTGCAGTTGCCGTTGCAGTTGCAGTCGTGGGCTACGTCGTCCACCAGAACGTCGATATCGTCTCTCCGCACGTTGTCGCGGTCTCGTTCGGCATTCTTGGCGCGACATTCGGTCGCATCGAGAATGCGTTCAAGCCCGGTTTGAAGTTCTGCGCGAGGAAGGTGCTCCGCGCCGGCATCGTGCTGCTGGGCTTTCGCCTTTCGCTGACCGAACTGGGCAAGCTGGGACCGAAGACGCTGATCGCAGTCATCGCCGTGGTGGCGGCCACTTTCTTCGGCACGCAGTGGCTCGCACGCCGACTCGGGCTCAGCCGGGCAATGGGCCTGCTGATGGCCACCGGGTACAGCATCTGCGGTGCCTCCGCCATCGCCGCCGTCGAACCGTTCGCGGATGCCAGCGAGGAGGAAGTGGCGTACTCGATCGCACTCGTCACATTGTGCGGCACGCTCGCCATATTCGTGTTGCCCGGCCTTGGAACCCTGCTCGGCCTGACGGCCAGTCAGTACGGCGCCTGGGTCGGAGCGTCGGTGCACGACGTCGGGCAGGTAGTGGCGGCGGCTTCGAGTAGGGGCGAGGTATCGCTGAAGCTGGCCACCCTGGTGAAGCTGACCCGCGTGGCGATGTTGGCACCTTTGCTTGCGGGCGTCGCCCTTCACACACGTCGACGCCAAGGCGACGAGGCGGTTGCTGGTGCCAAGCGGCCTCCGCTACTGCCGCTCTTCATTGTCCTCTTCCTGGTTGCGTCGGCGATCACCTCAACCGGTGCGCTCTCCTCTCGCGTGTTGGCCGACGTGAAGAATGCGGAGACGATTCTGTTGGGAATGGGGCTTGTCGGGCTGGGCAGCAACGTCAACCTGCGCAAGCTGCGGGCAGTCGGTGGACGTCCGCTGGGCTTGGCACTTGGCAGCTGGGCATTGGTGGCGATCGTGTCGCTGGCGGCCGTGAACCTTTCGGGGCTGTGAGGGCTGCAGGGGCTGCACTAGGGTGCCGCCGTGGCCAGGACCCCCGATCTCGAGCGTCGCCAAGAACTGCTCGACCGCATCGTCGAGTACCTGGCGGAGAACGGTGTGGCTCAAACCACCCTGCGGCCAATGGCTGCTTCGCTCGATGTCAGCATCAACCGCCTGGTGCATCACTTCGGTTCCAAGGAAGAGCTGCTGACGGCCGCGCTGGCCCGCTCCATCGAGCAGCAGATTGCGGTGCAGGACGTGTGGCTGAAAAGGTCCCCACGGCTCACCCAGGCCGAGTTGTATCGAAAGTGGTGGCGCTGGATGAATGCGGCGCCTGCCAACCTCGCACTGGTGCGGCTGAACTACGAGGCTGCCACTCTGGATACGAAGGTCACCGGACTGGCGGGCGAGGTGCGCGCCGATCAGATCGGTGTCTGGCGCCACGACACCGAGCTGCGGTTGGAGGCTGAGGGCCTGCCTCGGGAACGCGCTGCGGAGGAGGCCTCACTGATCAAGGCGACGTTCACGGGGCTGGTGATGGACCTCTTTGCGACCGGCGACCGGAAGCGGCTGACAAGGGCGATGAACGTCTTTCTGATTCGGATCACTGAAACAGTCGCCGCCAATCAGCGATGAGCCAACTGCCCGACGTCTTGCTGCCGGCGCTCGCTGGTCAGCGCGACGATCACGCCGCGGCGGTGTCGGTGGCGGGGGAGAGCGTCTCGTGGGCGCAGCTTGCTGGCGCGGCCAACGGAACAGCGGCTCGTCTGGTGGGTGCCCACGCCGTCGCGGTGGATGCGCGGCCGACACTGCAGACGGTGATCGCCATCGCGGCTGGGCTGGCCGCTGGCGTGCCAATCGTGCCGGTGCCGCCCGACGCGGGACCGGTGGAACGCGCGCACATCATCCGCGATTCAGGCGCGACAGCTGTTCTCGGTGATGCTGACTGGTCCGATGTGTCGTTGCCGCGTATTGCGCTGGCCACGACCGGCGATCCGGTGCCTGAGCCGTCGCCCGACGCTGCGGCGCTGATCATCTACACCTCGGGGACGACGGGTGCGCCGAAGGGTGTCGTGCTGTCGCGGCGCGCGATCGCGGCAGGTTTGGACGGGCTGGGCGAAGCGTGGGAATGGACGCCCGACGACACGCTGGTGCACGGCTTGCCGCTGTTCCACGTTCACGGCCTGGTGCTCGGGGTCCTCGGTGCGCTCCGCGTCGGGTCGCGCCTGGTCCACACGGGAAAGCCGACACCAGCTCTGTACGCAAGCGCCGCAGGCACCCTCTACTTCGGAGTACCGACCGTGTGGGGTCGCGTCTGCGCTGAGCCGTCTGCGGCGAACGCACTCACCGGTGCACGGCTCTTGGTGTCGGGCAGCGCGCCGCTGCCGGTTCCAGTCTTCGAGCAGCTGCGCTCGCTGACGGGCCATGCGCCAGTCGAGCGCTACGGCATGACCGAAACGCTGATCACGTTGAGCACCCGTGCCGATGGTGAGCGCCGCCCCGGTTGGGTAGGAGTGCCGATCGACGGTGTACGCACTCGGCTGGTCGGCGACAACGGCGACGCGGTGGACCACGACGGCGAGACGATCGGTGAGCTGCATGTGGCCGGGGCGACAGTGTTCGACGGCTATCTCGGTCGACCGGATGCAACGGCGGCAGCGATGGACGGGGAGTGGTTCCGCACGGGCGATGCCGCAGTAATCGACGCCAACGGCTTCCACCGAATCGTCGGTCGTCAGTCGATTGACATCATCAAGACAGGCGGCTACAAGGTGGGCGCCGGCGAGGTAGAGACCGCGCTGCTCGGCCACCCGTCTGTCGTAGAAGCAGCGGTCGTCGGCATGCCCGACGACGACCTGGGCCAGCGCATAGTCGCCTACGTCGTCGGCACCGACGTCAACGCCGCAGCGCTCATCGAGCACGTAGCCAGCACGCTGTCGGTCCACAAGCGCCCGCGGCAGATACGCGTCGTAGAAGAATTGCCGCGCAACGCCATGGGCAAAGTCCAAAAGAACCTGCTCGGCCCCTGAGTTCGCCCGAGTGCCCCGGTGCCGGGCGGGGAGAACATGTTCTTCCAGTTCAGCTCTTTCAGATTGTCCCGCCGCCGATTCCGCCAGGTGCGACAATCAGCCCCTTGTGATTCGCCGCCAGCCAGAGCCGACGGTCCGAATCGCGCACACCAGAGACGATCTGAATCCGTTACTTGCGTTATGGGCCCATAGCAAGCACTATGCGCAGCGTCCTCAGGCAGGGGCACCCGGCTAGTGATCAGGCAATCCGAGCCTCGTGGAGATTGAGCCGGGGACGGTGGGAGACAACATCGGTTCAATCCGTCTGCTCGATCTCGTCGATCTCAGTAACGGCATTCCTCGTAGGCAATCGGTACCAGACACGCGAACGACGCCCGCCTCGAATGGGGACGGGCGTCGTTCATGAAGGCGACGCGTGGCGGCGCGAACCCTAGGGCTGCTGGCCGGGGGCCCGCGTGGAGGGGTCGGTGCTGCTCGGTGCGCCGTTTCGGCAGTTCGATGCGCCAGGGGACCCGGCGTGCGGTCGCGTGCTGCCCTCGTTCGTGTGTCTGGCTTCCTTGACGTGGTCCGTACCGAAGTAGGAGAAGCCTGGCGTGTTGCCCTCGAAGCAGTGGGCGGCGGAGGCGGAGCCTGCTTGGGTGATGGTAAAACCGCCGACCATGGTGGCGGCGGCGATGGCAATGCGGAATCGCTTGTTCATTCAGCTCTCCTTTGGGGTGGACTGGATTGCGTGCTCCGGTTTGTTCGTAGCCCACCAGGAATTGGATGGGGCCATCACCAAGTTTCTTGTCGCTGCGCCCGCGTCGAAGATGGCTTCCACTCATGCTTGTTGCCTGACGGAGACAAGGTGGTCTCGACGGTCCAGGTGGCTGCCGCCCTGCGCATACCTGCCTTTAATGGGTCTCGATCGTTCGGCTTGCGGTGAGTGAGCAGAATGGTTTCGAGCCGCTGGTCGGTCAGCACTCCTCTGCCGCTGGGCGTGGCTGGACAAAGTCGCCCGCTTCGGGCAATAGCGCGCTACTTCCAGAAACCGGAACCCGCGACCCAACCGGCGGTAGTTGGTAGGTGGTGGGCTCGTTGTGGGGCGTGCTGAGGCCGAGTGAAGCCACGGAAAGCTCTCGCCCGACGTGGGAGATTGCCGCCGTGAAAGACCAGGAGCTGCTGCATGGTGGCGTCGCCAACGCCGGTGAGGTTTTGCGTGTGGGGGACCACGTTC
Organism: Ilumatobacteraceae bacterium; assembly: GCA_031428795.1. Taxonomy (GTDB): domain Bacteria; phylum Actinomycetota; class Acidimicrobiia; order Acidimicrobiales; family Ilumatobacteraceae; genus UBA668. Next base: position 6,099 of record JANOYI010000154.1, read on the forward strand.
TGCGTCCCTCCAATCTGCACTCGTCGTCGATCCACCGGATCCTCGCGGCCATGGCCGAGGAGGGATTCGCCGGCGCGTCCGTTCCTGTCAGTATCGATCCGGACGGCCGCGAGCGTCTCGTGTTCATCCCTGGTGACGTTGCGATTCCGCCGTATCCCGCATGGGTGCAGAGCGACATTGCGCTGGGCTCGATCACGCGTTTGATTCGGGAGATGCACGACGTGTCGACGGTCGTGGCAGTCGGCGAGAATGCGACGTGGAGCAAGGAGATGGCCGATCCGGTCGGTGGCGACGTGTTCTGCCACAACGACGTGTGCTTGGAGAATGTCGTGTTCCGCGACGGCGTGGCGGTCGGGCTGTTGGATTTCGATTTCGCTGCTCCTGGCCGACGCGAGTTCGATCTGGCCTCGTTCGCTCGGATGTGCGTCCCGATCGACGACGACGAGAGCGCGGCTCGCCTCGGGTGGACTCGGGCTGATCGCCCCGCACGACTTCGGCTCGTGTGCGACGAATATGGGTTCGACGAAGAGGGCCGTGCGCGGCTGCTTGGCTGCTTGGCGGAGTCCATCGCCCGCGGCGGTGAGTTCGTCCGTCGACGCGTCGAGGCCGGTGAGGCGGCGTTCATCGAGATGTGGGAAGCAATGGGCGGTCAAGAGCGCTTCGATCGACGCCGCCGATGGTGGGCGGAAGCGCTCGTTGACTTCGAATGTGCACTGCAATAACCGAAGCGACCCGACGTCTCGGCAGGCCAGCGCTGACGCGCCGCGACTGTCATCAGAGCCTCTCCTCGCCCGTCGGGTCGCACTTCTCCAGCCTCGAATGCGAGCCCTGACCACTCGGGCAGCCGTGGAACCGTTTCATGGCCGCTGTCGCTGGAGTAGATCGTCGTCCCTGTGTCGAGTGCCCTGCCAACCGCATGGTCGCTGAATGGCTGCGACATTTGTCCTCGCCGAGTGTTACGTAGGTGCTGGTAGGGGACGTGTTCACCCGGCGGCCGACCCGCTCACACCTGTCTCTATGCCCGCCGGACAACGCCGCTCGCTTCGGGCATTCGGGCGCTCCCTGGGAACCCCGTCACACCCTCCCTTCATGCTGGCCGCATGAGCGATCGCAATCCCTTCGACGACCCGGTTCCTCGCAGTGTTTCGCTGTCGCTCGACGAGGCTTTTCGAGTGTTGGAGGCGATCGAGGACGCTCGCCTGGCCCTACGAGAACGTGGAGCTGCTTCGGACGACGGCGAGCCAATGTGGGTGTCGAAAAATGGCGAAGGGCTTGAGCCCGTAGCGCCACTTCGTCAGCGGCAGAGCCGCTGGCGCTCCGGATTCGACCCGCGCTTGTTCCGAAACTAAGCGACGATGTTGACCATTCGGCCCGGGATGACAATGACCTTCTTCGGAGCGCCGCCGGCCAGCGCAGCGACGACCTTTTCGTCGGCGAGCGCGACCGCTTGCACCGCATCCGTATCAGCGTCCGCGGCGACAGTGATGCGGCTGCGAACCTTGCCGTTGACCTGCACCGGGTACTCGACGGTGTCGGCCACCAGCAGCGCCGGGTTGGCGACGGGGAACGGCTCGTAGGCGACCGAGTCGGCGTGGCCCAGCTTCTGCCACAGTTCCTCGGCGGCGTGTGGCGCCAGCGGGGCCAGCATCTTCACCAACGGCTCGGCCATGTCGGCAGGGCACCCACCCAGCTTGGTCAGATGGTTGTTGAACTCGATCAGCTTGGCGATCGCCGTGTTGAAGCGAAGGTTGTCCAGCTCCTCACGCACGCCAGTGATGGCGATGTGGAGCTGCCGAACTGTCTCCTCGTCGGAGTCGTTGGGCAGTAGGCGAACGTCGCCGGTTGCCTCGTCGATGATGTTGCGCCACACCCGCTGCAGGAAGCGATAGACGCCAACGACGTCTTTGCTCTCCCACGGGCGCGATGCGTCGAGTGGACCCATCGCCATCAGGTACAGGCGCAGCGTGTCTGCGCCGTACTGGGCGCACATGTCGTCAGGGTCGACTGCGTTCTTCAGGCTCTTGCCCATCTTGCCGTACTCGCGCGTGACGGGCTTGCCCTCATACGTGTACCCGCCATCGGTGGCGACCACGTCGGCAGCTTCCACGTACATGCCGCGCTCGTCCTGATATGCCGCAGCCAAGATGTAGCCCTGGTTGAACAGCCGGTGGAACGGCTCGCACGACGAGACATGGCCCAGGTCGAACAGCACCTTGTGCCAGAACCGTGCGTACAGCAGGTGCAGCACCGCGTGCTCCACCCCGCCCACGTACAGGTCGACACCGCCGGAGCCGCCATCGGTCTGTGGCCCCATCCAGTACGCCTCGTTGGCGGGATCGACGAAGTCGACCTCGTTGACGGGGTCGGTGTAGCGCATCTCGTACCAGCAGCTGCCGGCCCACTGGGGCATCACGTTGGTGTCACGGCGGTACGGCTGCGGGCCATCACCCAAGTCCAGCTCGACATTGACCCAGTCGGTCAGGCGGTCCAGCGGGCTTTCCGGGTTACTCATCGAGTCGTCGGGGTCGAACGTGCGCGGCGAGAACTGATCGGTCTCGGGCAGCGCGACCGGCAACATGTCGTCGGGCAGTCCGTG
>JANOYI010000155.1:0-1850 GCA_031428795.1 Ilumatobacteraceae bacterium
ATCGGCGAGCAGGATGGTCAAGGTGCCGTAGTCAGTGTGCGCGCTGGCGCCCAGTTGGCCAGGTGCAACATCGTCCCGCGGTGGGTAGTTCAGCGCTCTCATCGCACTGGTGTGGCGGCTGATCATCGGGTCGAAGTGGTGTTCGGGCATCTCCAAGCCGGTTGCCATCAGTCGCAACAGCCGGGCGGCCAGATCGCTGAGCGAACGGAAGTACTCCTCCCACGCAGGCCGCAGTTGGGGCACCGTCTCGGGCCACAGGTTTTGCGACCAGGCAAACTCCTCATCGGGATCGGTGATGGTGTGTGTGGGTCGGTCGACGGGCCCGATCGCGAAGCTCTCCTTCAGATCCGGTGCGCCATCATTTCCCAACGACTTCGCCAGAGTCTCCCCGGCGATGGGGGAGTAGCCGTAGGGGTAGCCCGGCCGAGGCATCGCAACGCACATCTTGTCGTCGAGCGAGAGATCGAAGAACGAGCGTGCGGTGGTCCACGCACCGTCGACAACTGCCTGGGGGACCCCGTGGCCGACGATGGAAAGGAACCCGACTCGTTCGCAGGCAGCGTTGATCTCGGCTGCGGCGTCCGGCGCACTGATGTCGACGATTGGTACCCAGCTGACCACTATGGGGCACCTTTCAGCCAGCGCCGACGGTGGGGTTTGGCCACCTTTGGCCAAACGCGCTTGAACTCGCGCCGCACCTCACGCACCTCGGCTCGTTGCGCTTCGTGGAGGAGCCCAAGGGCGTAGCCGCCGCGACCACTCACTCCCTCGCCGGTCGCGAGCGATGCTGCCGCGTCAGCGGCGACAGCCGCATCCTGATGAGCGCCGAGTAGCTCGGTCACTAGCTCGAGTTGCGCAGCCAGTCGCTTGGCGGGCCGACCGAATACAGGCACGAGTGCGTCTGCTGCATAGCGCGCTTGCTTGGCTCGAATGCGCGTCGCGTGCCACGCCTCGTCCGGACCGTTCTGGCGCAAAGAGCGCACCGACCGAGCAAGACGCCTCCATGTGGAGCGCATCAGCGGTGGCAGTGCCTCGGCCGCCGTCGCCGAGGCGGCAGCGGAGAGACGAGGAGCGCTCGCTGCTGCGACGAGTGCATCCAGGAGGGCCAAGTAACGGTCGGATTGCATAGCGGTGGCTACGTCAGTCGCAATCGAGCGACCGCCTCGATTCAGTTCGCGACGTACCACCGCCGCCGCTTGCGCCGTCCCCTTCGCGTCGATCTTGGAGAGACCGGTGAGCAGCCGCAGTTCCAACACCTCGTTGTCGCGGGCGGCCCCCAGCTCGCCCGCAATCCAGGCCAGCTCCTTGCGAAGTTGGTCTGCCCACGCGACGTCCAGCAGTGGAGCAAAGACTTTCAGCGCGCTGCGCAGTCGTCGCGCTGTGACGCGCAACTGGTGAACGCCATCGGGCAGTCCACGTCGCAACCGAAGGTCGTGCTGGATGAATGCATTGACGTGCAGGGCGACGAGATTTTGAATGGCATCCCCGGCAGGGTCGCGCGGACGAACTTTGCGCGGGGTCGGCACATCGGGCGGATCTGTCGCTCGCGGTCCGAGGGCTCGCACCGCCTTCGACGCGAAGCCACTTCTGGTGGCGCCGGCGGCAAGCAGCGCAACGACGATCGGCTCGAGGTCGTTGGCTGCGCGGCCCTCAGCGGCTTCGACTTCCAACTCGCGAAATCGACGGACGACCTTGCCGCCGATGGAAACAGCAACTCGGTCGTCCGTCAGTTCTGCAATCGCCACGCCCTGCTCATCGCAGACCAAAGACGGCCGACGCTCCGTGCGCAGTGTCGCCACAGGGATCAGGTCGGCGCCGCGAGTGATACCCAGTGCGAGCTGGCTGATGGC
>JANOYI010000156.1:0-4108 GCA_031428795.1 Ilumatobacteraceae bacterium
ATCAGCACCGAGCGGCTGCGGCGCGTCGCAACACGCAGGCCGTACACAAATGCCGGGTCGCTGCTGTGCGCTGCTCCGCGCCAGTAACCCTCCACCGCGACGAGCAGGTCCGTCAGGACGGCGCGAAATCCATCGATCGCCAGCGTCGTGGCGTCCAGCCCCGACGGCGACCGTGAGATGCCAGTGAGATCCACGTCGGCCTCGTCCAGGAGTTCGCCCAGCGCATCAGCGTGTGCCCGCAGCCCGGCATCGGTGCACAGCGCTTCCGCTCGCCGACGGGCCTTTCCCTTACCGGCAACACGATGAACCGTCACCGTCGAGGCCAGCGCCTTGCTGCGCCCGGCGAGATGGAACTTGGCGTCAACGGTGACCAGCGACCGTAGGTTGCCCGAACCACTGCGCAGCGTCGCCACAGTCCGAGTCGCAACCAGCGTTGCTTGAACGAGCAGCAGGCGCTCGCCGCTCGCCGCCGCCACAGATTCGCGCCAAGGACCAGCGGGCAGGTCGGCCGCCCGAATCGGGAGTGAGTCGGCGGCTATGTTGCCGACTGCGATGTCTGGGCCGCACAGCGACAGCGTCAACGATTCAGCTTCGGTCGCGACCAGCCGCAACCCGTTGACATGTAGACGGCCGTCGATCGTGTCCAACACCGTGAACGTCACCCGTGAGGGGCGGCCCGTCTCGAAGCCCTCCGCTCGAAACGTCGCCGACAACGCGGTCGTGTCGGCAGTGCCGGACACAAACACAGACGGAGCGAGGCGCATAGCGCAACGAACGTATCGCTGAACCGATCACAGCACCAGAAGAGTTCATCTCCTGTCCATGTCGAAACGACAATCCGAAAACGACAAAAGGCGCCGTCCGAAGACGATGCCCTTTGCTAATCCTGTCGTGAAGAGACGGGGTGAACTAGACGAGCTCGATGCGAGCCATCTGTGCGTTGTCGCCGTGGCGCGGGCCCAGCTTCAGGATGCGAAGGTAACCACCGTTGCGCTCCGTGTAGCGGGTGGCGACGTCGTTGACCAGCTTGTGGGTCATTTCCTTGTCACCCAGGTAGCCCTGAATCTGGCGGATGCGGTGAACCCGCATCGGGCCTTCGTCCTGAGCCTTCTTGGCCTTGGTGATCAGCTTCTCGGCGATGGGGCGCAATGCCTTGGCCTTGGCCTCGGTCGTGACGATGGCCTCAGCGGCAATCAGCGACGCGGTCAAGTTGGCCATCATCAAACGTTGGTGCTGCGAGCTGCCGCCGAAGTTGCGGGCTCTGCGTGGTGTTGCGGGCATGGGGTTCTCCTCTTACGGCTTCGTGTGCTCAGCCGCGCAGCGTCAAGCCGCGCTCGTCGAGCTTCTGCTTCACTTCGTCAAGGCTCTTCTGCCCGAAGTTGGTGATGTTCAGCAGGTCGTCTTCGTTCTTCGTGAGCAGTTCGCCCACCGTGTTGATCTGTGCGCGCTTGAGGCAGTTACGCGGGCGCTCCGACAGGTCGAGGTCTTCGATCGGAAGGTCGAGGTCGGGGGACGTGCTAGCGGTGCTGGCCACTTCGCCCAGCTCCAGGCCCTGCGGCTCGTCACTGAGGTTGGCGATCAGGTCGACGAGCGAACGCAGCGTGGCGCCGGCGGAGGCGAGCGCCTCGCGGGGCGAGATGCTGCCGTCGGTCTCGATGTCGATGACCAAGCGCTCGTAGTTCGTGCTCTGCTCCACGCGGGTGGGCTCGATCTCGAACATGACCCGGCGCACCGGCGAGAAGATGGCATCGATCGGCACGACGCCGATGGTGCGTGTCTGCGAATCGCGGTCGCTCGAGAGGTAGCCACGGCCGAGGCCGACGGTGAGGTCGACAGCGAGGCGAGCCTTGCTGTTGAGGGTGGCGATGACGAGATCCTTGTTGAGGATCTCGATGTCGCTGGGGCACTTGATGTCGCCGGCGGTGATGATGCCGGGGCCACGCACGTCGAGACGCAGTGTGACTTCCTCATCAGACGTGGACGTGACGACAATGTCCTTGATGTTGAGGATGATGTCGGTGACGTCCTCGCTCACACCGGCAATGGTGTCGAACTCGTGCAATGAGTCATCGAAACGAACTGCCGTGATGGCTGCACCAGGGATGCTGGAAAGCAGGCACCGACGCAGTGAGTTGCCGATGGTGTGGCCGAAGCCAGGTTCGAGTGGTCCGACGGCAAAACGCTGACGTGCGGGGTGGTCGTCGCCGATTGCTTCGACGGTGGGGCGCTGAATGACGAGCATGACAATTGCCTCTGGTGCGGGGAAGGTGGCCGGAATTACTTGGAGTACAGCTCGACGATGAGCGACTCGCGGACGGGAACATCGATGTGCTCACGTTGGGGCAGATCACGAACTGTGACCTGCTTGCCACCGTCGCCAACCTCGAGCCAACCGACCACATTGCGGTCGAGAACGTCGAGGTTGTGCTGCACGATGATCATTTCGCGGGCCTTGGGCGACAAGGTGAGCACGTCGCCCTTCTTCACGCGGTAGCTACGGATGTCGAGACGCTTGCCGTTGACCTGAATGAGGCCATGGCTGACGAACTGACCAGCCTGCGGGCGGGTGCTCGCCCAGCCGGCGCGGTACACGACGTTGTCGAGGCGCTGCTCGAGCAGACGCAACAGGTTCTCACCTGTCGGGCCGGCAAGGCGCACAGCCTCTTCGTACGTGTTGCGGAACTGACGCTCGAGGACGCAGTAGATGTACTTCGCCTTCTGCTTTTCCTGCAGCTGCGCGAGGTACTCGCTGGGGTTGCCGCGACGACGAGTGCGACCGTGCGCACCCGGGGGGAACGGACGACGCTCGAGAGCCTTGCGGCCCTTCTCGTTTTCGTAGATGTTGATGCCCAGGCGGCGCGAGATGCGCACCTTGGGACCGGTGTAACGAGCCATGTGATCAGGTCCTGCGGCGCTTCGGCTGACGGCAGCCGTTGTGGGGTACGGGGGTAACGTCCTTGATCGAGGTGACCTCGATACCGGTGTTCTGGATGCTGCGGACTGCAGTGTCACGACCCGAACCCGGGCCCTTCACCTGCACTTCGACGCGACGCAGACCGTGCTCCATCGCTGCACGGGCTGCCTTTTCGGCGGCCATCTGTGCGGCGAACGGGGTGCTCTTACGCGACCCCTTGAAGCCAACACCGCCGGAGGACGCCCATGAAATGACGTTGCCTTCGGTATCGGTGATGGAGACGATGGTGTTGTTGAACGAGCTCTTGATGTGGACGACACCATTGGTGACGTTCTTGCGCTCGCGCTTGCGGGGGCGGCGACCGCCCGGTTTCGGCTTCGCCATTACTTCCTCACAGCCTTCTTCTTGTTGGCGACGGTCTTCTTCGGGCCCTTACGGGTGCGAGCGTTGGTGTGCGTGCGCTGGCCGCGCACAGGGAGGCCCTTGCGATGTCGGATGCCCTGGTAGCACTGGATTTCGATCTTGCGCTTGATGTCCTGCGCCACGTCGCGGCGCAGATCGCCCTCGACAGTGATGTTGGCATCGACCCATGCGCGGATCTGGTTGATTTCATCTTCGGTCAGGTTGCGGACCCGCTGGTTGGGGTCGAGCCCTGTATCGGCGCAGATGCGCTGCGCCGTGGGCTTGCCGATACCGAAGATGTAGGTGAGCGAAATTTCCAGCCGCTTTTCGCGGGGAATGTCGACGCCGGAGATACGTGCCATCGTGCGATCTTCTCTTTCAGCCCTGGCGCTGCTTGTGTCGGGGGTTCTCACAAATCACACGCACGCTGCCATGGCGACGGATGACCTTGCACTTCTCACAGATTTTCTTGACGCTCGGTCGAACCTTCATGAATGCGTGCTTTCGTGTGCTGCTTGTTGGACAACGGACGAACTACGAAGTGGATTACTTGTAGCGATACGTGATGCGACCCCGAGTGAGGTCGTAGGGGGTGAGCTCTACCTGCACTTTGTCGCCGGGCAGAATTCGGATGTAGTGCATCCGCATCTTCCCGGAGATGTGCGCCAGGACCTTGTGGCCATTTTCGAGTTCAACCCGGAACATTGCGTTCGGGAGTGACTCGTTGATCGTGCCTTCCAGCACAATGGCGTCGTCTTTCGGCTTGGGCAGAACAGCCTCCTCGGTCGGTGG
>JANOYI010000157.1:0-10361 GCA_031428795.1 Ilumatobacteraceae bacterium
ATGTGGGAGTTCCTCGATCGCTTGATCGCAGTGGCCATCCCCCGTATGCGTGACTTCCGTGGTCTGCCGGCACACAGCTGGGATGGCCGGGGCAACTACACGTTTGGTCTCAACGACCAGACCGTGTTCCCGGAAATCGACTACGACAAGATCGACACCAACCGTGGCATGGACATCACCATCGTCACTTCCGCCGCCACCAACGAGCAGGGCAAGGCACTGCTCGACGCCTTCGGGTTCCCGTTCAAGCGGGGCGATGAAGCTGGTGCGGCTCCCCAGAAGCAGAAGCGTCGTGGCCCTGTGCGCGGCGGCAAGGGCGCAGGCAAGCCTGCGAAGAAGAAGTAGAGGGCCCGGATATGGCTAAGAAATCGCTGATCAACAAGGCAAACGCGACGCCCAAGTTCAAGGTGCGTGGTTACACCCGCTGCCGGCGGTGCGGTCGCGCCCGTTCGGTCTACCGCAAGTTCGGTCTCTGCCGTGTGTGCCTCCGAGAAATGGCCCATGCGGGCGAAATCCCGGGCGTCACCAAGGCGAGCTGGTGAGGAGAAGAGATGCTCACTGATCCAATCGCTGACATGCTCACCCGCATCCGCAACGCCAATACGGCGATGCATGATGAGGTTCGCATGCCTGCTTCCAAGCAGAAGGTGGCCCTGGCCACCATCCTCCAGAAGGAGGGTTACATCACCGGTTTCGCCGTGGCTCCGTCCACGACCGGCCCCGGTGAGGTGCTCACCATCTCGATGAAGTACTCGGACGATCGTCGCCGCACGATCTCGGGCCTTCGTCGCATCTCCACCCCGGGCCTGCGGATTTACCGCAAGAGCGACGCCGTCCCGCGCGTCCTCGGTGGCCTCGGTGTGGCTGTCCTGTCCACCAGCCAGGGGCTGCTCACCGACCGTGAAGCGCGCAAGCGCAAGGTCGGCGGCGAAGTCCTCTGCTACGTGTGGTGATGAGGAGAACTCAACATGTCTCGCATTGGTAAGTCCCCCATCGCCGTTCCCGGCGCAGTAGATGTCACCATCGACGGTGCGTTTGTCACTGTCAAGGGCCCCAAGGGCACCCTGTCACGTACGGTTCCGGGCGCAATCTCGGTTCGTCGTGAAGAGGGCAACTTGATGGTCGAGCGTCCCAACGACGAGCGGTTGAATCGCGCGTTGCACGGCCTCACCCGCACCCTGGTGAGCAATATGGTCGTCGGTGTCACCGATGGCTTCGCCAAGGAACTCGAGATCATCGGCGTGGGTTACCGCGCCGAGGCCCTCACCCCCACTCAGCTGCGTCTGGCCCTCGGGTTCAGCCACCCGGTCATCATCGATGCACCGGAAGGCATCACCTTCGATGTGCCGGTCCAGACTCGAATCATCGTTCGCGGTATCGACAAGGAAGTTGTCGGCCAAGTCGCCGCCAACATCCGGTCGGTGCGCAAGCCTGAGCCCTACAAGGGCAAGGGTGTGCGCTACCTCGGCGAGAAGGTCCTGCGTAAGGCCGGCAAGACCGGCAAGAAGTGACGAGCCAGGAAGAGCAACTCGTATGAGCAACACCGCACAAAAGCGCCGCAATGGCCGCATCATCCGACACCGTCGGGTACGCAAGAAGATTCATGGCACCGCCGCGCGTCCGCGCCTGGCAGTGTTCCGTTCCAACAAGCACCTCACGCTGCAGGTCATCGACGATGTTGCTGGTCGCACCATCGTCGCTGCCAGCACTACCGAGGCTGCTGTGAAAACCGAGGGCAGTGGCGCCACTGTCGACGCAGCGACCCGTTTGGGTCAGCTCGTCGCTGAGCGCGCCAAGGCCGCCGGTGTCACTCAGGTCGTGTTCGATCGTGGCGGGTTCGCCTACCACGGCCGTATCGCTGCAGTTGCTGCTGCAGCCCGTGAAGCAGGTTTGGAGTTCTGATGGCAGCCCCCTCGAATTACGGAAACAATCGCAACGAAGAGCGCGCCCCGGACCCCAACGGGCTTCGTGAGTCACGCGTCATCAACATCAACCGCGTCGCCAAGGTCGTCAAGGGTGGCCGTCGCTTCTCCTTCACCGCCCTCGTGGTCGTCGGCGATGGCAATGGTCGCGTTGGCCTGGGTTACGGCAAGGCAAAGGAAGTCCCGCTGGCTATCCAGAAGGGGACCGAAGAGGCCAAGAAGAACCTGTTCGACGTCGCACTCGCCGGCAGCACCATCACCCACCCGGTCATCGGTATCAACTCCGCTGGTCGCGTGATGATGAAGCCCGCCGCCCCCGGTACCGGCGTCATCGCCGGTGGCGCAGCTCGCGTCATCCTCGAAGAGGCCGGCATCCACGACGTGCTGTGCAAGTCGCTCGGTTCGTCGAACTCAATCAACGTGGCTCGCGCCACGATCAACGGCCTGATGTCGCTGCAGCGCCCCGACGAAGTTGCGGCTCGCCGTGGCCTCGCCGCTGAGGACTTCGTCCCCAAGGGTGTGCTCAACGCGTACAACGAGCGTAAGAAGCAGAAGACTGCAGGGGAGACCCACTGATGCGGACCGACAAGAACTACGACGGCCCCACCTTCACCGTTCGCCAGGTGCGCTCGGCCATTGGTAACAAGCCCAAGAACCGCGGCACGCTGCGCGCCCTGGGTCTGCGCAAGATCGGCGACACCAACGTGTTGCCCGATCGCCCGGAGATCCGTGGCATGCTCGCTCGCGTTCCGCACCTCATCGAGGTCACGGAAAACGCCGAAACTGACACGAAGGCCGTGAACTGACATGCGCGTTGACGAACTCGCTCCCGCACCAGGGAGTACCAAGAACAAGAAGCGCGTCGGCCGCGGTATTGGTGGCAAGGGCGGCAAGACCGCCGGTGCCGGTACCAAGGGCCAGAAGTCGCGTGGTCGTGGCAAGGTGGCACGTGGCTTCGAAGGTGGCCAGATGCCGCTCAAGCAACGCGTGCCGAAGTTGAAGGGTTTCAACAACCCCTTCCGGGTCGAGTACAGCCCGGTCAACCTCGACCAGCTCGAGTTCCTTGCCGAAGGCACCGTCGACCCCGACGTGTTGATCGCCGCCGGTCTGGTTCGTAAGGGCACGCTCGTGAAGGTCCTCGCCCGTGGCGAGATCACCGTCGCAGTCAACCTCACTGCTCACGCCGTTTCGAAGGCTGCCGATGCAGCCATCACGGCCGCAGGCGGTAGCGTCACGCTCCTGCCGTCGCCGTACAAGCAGGGTCGCCCGCCGGTCAAGGGCAACCAGTTCACCAACCGCTGATGCTCGCCGCCGTTCCGGCGTCGAATCGAAACCTCCTGGGAGCCAGCCCGTGTTCTCCAACTTGAAGAATGTCTTCAAGGTGCCCGATCTGCGGAACAAGATTTTGTTCGTCATGGCGATGGTCGCCCTGTACCGCGTTGGCGTTGCCATCCGCGTGCCGGGCATCTCCGCCGACGCGGTTCGTCAGTTCAAAGCGTCAGCCAACACGCAAGGTGCGCTCGGGTTCTTCAACCTGTTCAGCGGCGGCGCGTTTGCCAGCTTCAGCATCTTCGCGCTCGGCATCATGCCGTACATCACTGCCAGCATCATCATGCAGGTGTTGGGTGTCGTCATTCCCAAGCTGGAGAAGTTGCAGCAGGAAGGCGCCGCCGGGCAGCGCAAGATCACGCAGTACACGCGCTACCTGGCCATCGGCATCTCCACGCTGCAGGCCACGGCGCTGACGTTCATCTTCGGTAACGGCAACGGCAACGCGTTCTTCGGTGCCGCTCAGAACTTCCCGCAGAACCTGAAACTGCTTCCCGATGGCATGTTCCCGCGCGGCTACCTCGTGATCATCACGCTGGTGGGCGGCACGGCCGTTCTGATGTGGATTGGCGAACTGATCAGCCAGCGCGGCATCGGCAACGGCATGTCGATGGTCATCTTTGCGTCAGTCGTCAGTAGCTTGCCGTCTGGCTTCTACAACGTCTTCGTCGAGAAGAACTGGTTTGTGTTCGCCCTGCTGGTGGCGCTGTGTATTGGCATCGTGATCGCGGTTGTGAAGGTAGAGCTTGCACAACGCCGCATACCCGTGCAGTTCGCGAAACGTGTGGTGGGTCGTCGGCAGTACGGCGGCCAGAGCACCTACATTCCGTTGAAGGTCAACCAGAGCGGCGTGGTCCCCATCATCTTCGCCAGCTCCGTCTTGCTCTTGCCGGTGTTGATGACCAACCTGTTGGGCAGCTCCAGTGAGGGCTCGTGGCGCTTTGAGATTCAGCAGTGGGTGGACACCAACCTGGTGAACAGCCAGGGCTTGGTGTACATCGTCCTGTTCTCGCTGATGATCATTGCCTTTGCCTACTTCTACAACTCGATTGCGTTCGACCCCATCCGTCAGGCCGACCAGATCCGTCGCCAGGGTGGTTTCATCCCGGGTGTTCGCCCTGGCCCGCAGACCGAGCGCTACTTGGGTAAGGCCGTCAACCGCATCACCCTGCCTGGCGCTGTGTTCGTGGCGATCATCGCGATCATGCCGTACCTTTTGCTGTGGGTGTTCGACGTTCGCAACTTCCCGTTCGCCGGTACCACCGTGCTGATTGCTGTGGGTGTGGCCCTCGAGCTGATGCGCCAGATCGACAGCCAGCTGATGCTGCGCAACTACGAGGGCTTCCTGAAGTGATCCCGGGCGCCCGGCTGATCTTGCTCGGGCGCCAAGGCGCTGGCAAGGGCACACAATGTGTGCGGTTGTCGCGCCATTTCGTCGTGCCCCACATCAGTACCGGCGACATGTTGCGGGCGGCTGTGCGCGAAGGAACCGAGCTTGGCATCATGGCCAAGCGGGTGATGGACGAGGGTGGTCTCGTCGGTGACGACATCATGGTCGGCCTTGTTCGCGAACGGCTCAGCCAGGCCGATGCACTGGGTCGCGGCTACATCCTCGACGGATTTCCTCGTACGGTCGGCCAGGCCGAAGCGCTCGACGAGATCACCGCTGGTCTACGCCTCGACGTCGTGCTCGACCTCGACGTGCCCCGCGACATGGTGATGCAGCGGCTGACGTCGCGCCGCGTGTGTCGCGACTGCGGTACCAACTATGTGGCCGTCGGCGTCGAGAAGTTGCCGTGGATCTGCGAGGTCTGCGGTGGCGACGTGATGCACCGCGACGACGATACGCCCGAAGCAATTGCACACCGTCTTGACCTGTACGAGGAGCAGACGTCGCCGCTCATCGAGTTTTATCAGCGCGACAATCGGCTGGTCATTGTTGATGGCGTGGCGTCGACCGACGAGGTCTTCCGACGGCTCACGGACGCCGTCGAGGCCGCCCGTCGAGCAAGCTGAACAATGTTGTGCGCGCGTGGTGGCAGGTTCGGGCGAGGCGGGATTCCGCGTCGTTCGCCCGAGCAGCTGCGCGAGATGCGCTCGGCTGGCCGCGTCGTCGCCGAGATGCACTACGAGATCCGCGCCGCCGCGAAAGCTGGCGTGACGACTGCTGCCCTCGACCGTGTCGGTCGCGATGTGCTGGAGCGCCGCGACGCTAAATCCAACTTCTTCGGTTACCACGGGTTCCCGGGGGTGATCTGTGCCTCGGTGAACGATGAGGTGATTCACGGCATTCCGGGCTCACGCGTGCTGGAGGATGGCGACCTGCTGTCCATCGATTGCGGGGCCATCATCAATGGCTGGCACGGCGACGCTGCGTTCACGATGGGCATCGGCGCAATCTCGCCCGAGGCACAGAGGCTGATGGAGACCGCAGACGCTGCGCTGGCCGCCGCCATTCGCGAGATGCGCCCGAAGCGCCACCTCGGCGATGTGGGCGCGGCTATCGAGCTGGTGGTTGCGAAGGCCGGCTACGGCAACCCGCGCAACTATTGCGGCCATGGCATCGGGCAAGCCATGCACGAGGAACCCGATGTCGAGAACCGAGGCAAAACCGGCCGCGGCCACGAGCTGCTGTCGGGCATGGTGCTGGCCATCGAGCCGATGCTGTTGGCCGGTGGCAGCGACGACGTCCACGAGCTCGACGACGACTGGACCATCGTCACCGCTGACGGCTCATTGGCCGCCCACGTCGAGCACACCGTGCTGGTCGGCGACAACGGTCCCGAGATTCTCACCCGCCTGTAGGCATCGGGGCTTGTCGGCGGTGCTCAGCTGGGGCTTGAGAATCGCATCCTGGAATTCATGTTCCGTCCACCTTGTGACCCCGGCTCATTCATAGTGTTGTTACGGGGCTCTTCTACCATCGCCACGGTATGGAGACGCGGCAGAGAACCAGTGATGTCGAGCAGTTGACACCTCGGCGTGGTGCTGATGCGGATGCCTTCCTGGCAGCGGTGCGCAAGGAGCAGGCTCGGTTCATCGAGGCGCTCGGGCAGGCAGCAGCAATGCTCGGACGTGAGTCCAAGCAGCTCGAGCATGCGTTCGCAGCACAGCAACAGCTGACCAGTCAGTTTCTCGACGCGCAGCGTTCAATTCTGCAGCTGCGAGCCGACACGGACAAAGAACTGGCGCTCATCGGCTCCGTGCCTGGTGAGCGAGCACCTGCTGAACCGCAACGACACGGTGACGTCGTGGCGGCTCAAAAGCAGCAATTGTCTGCGGTGCTCGATCAGTGGTGGGTCGACGAGCGAGAGCTGCGCCGCACTGTCATTGATGAGGCGCGCCAGGCTGTGCAGCGCTACCTTGCGCGGCTGGCTGCGAGCGATGCCGCCGCCGGCGCGGCGTTGCCAACTACGACGACCCGCGTGTTGGCGGAGTTGGACGGCGCAGACGCCGCCGACCTTCACTCGTTACTGGACGAGCTGATTCACTGTCGCCACGACCTACAACCACTCCCTCAACTCGCTGAGTGGTTCAGCTGACGTCACCTATCGCATCGAGAATCGTGGCAACGTTCGGCTCGCTGGTAAGGCCACGGTCACCGTCGGCGGGCCCTTCGGCCTTGGTAAGCGGACGGTCAACTTGCCTTACGTCGGCGAGCTGCTCCCAGGGGAAGACGTAGAGGTGACGGTCACTGTCGAGGACGTGCCGGCGCTGATGGTCGATTTTACCGAGGTCAGAGTCGAACCATCGGATGGCAGCGCCGGAGCGGCCACCGCCACCGGTGAGGACTCGACGTTCGCTCCACCACTCACACTTCTGTTCCTTCTCCTCCTCCTCCTGCTGCTGCTGCTCGGTGTGCTGGCGCGTCGCTCGTACAAGCGTCATCGCGACGGCGATCCGGTGCCGGACGGAGTCACCCAAACACAGGTCCGAGAGCCACAACCAGCGTGATCGCCCTGCGAACCCTGCTGCATCGCGCAAGCTTGCTCTGCTTGGTCTTGCTGTCGGTCTGGTCCTCTCCGATACTCAACGCTCAAGGCACGAGCAGCGGCCCCGTCGTGACGCTCGACAGGAATGAAATTGAACCTGAGGATCGCGTGGTTCTCAACATCGACGGCTTCGAATCGATGAACGTGACGATCTCTGTGTGCGGCAACGAGGCTCGTCGTGGTTCTGTCGATTGCAACATGTACGCCAGTGAGGGCCTGAAGTTGGACACTGATGGGACCTCGACAGTGATTCAGATTCCCGTGGCCGCACCGCCCGCACCCTGTCCCTGTGTGATTCGAGTGTCGAACCGCACGTTCGACGAGATTGCCATTGCACCGATCACGTTGATCGGCCATCCCACGGCGCCCGTCGTCGAGACCCCGGGCCAGCAGGGCGCGCTCGACGTCACGATCAGCGCCCAGGCGGCGTCGCCGGGATTGCTCACCGGCGCGCGCACAAGCTTGGGCGGCCCGGCCACGTACGAGGTGACGGTCACCGTCAAGAACACCTCGACGGTTCCGATTGCGGCGGTCTCGCTGGCTGGTGCGGTTGTTCGCCGCGACGGCCACAGTTCCCGGCCCATCATTTGGTTCGCTCGAATGGCAGGTTGCTGCCTCCGGCGCAGGCCCGACGGTGACCGCCAGCGGCACGACGGCACAACGCCCGACACTCTTGATCGTGGTCACTCTGTTCCTGGTCGCCGACGTCTTCTTGCTGGCGATTCGCTTCCTCGTCCGCCGCCACCGCCGGTCACTCTCGAGGGTTCCAAGCGCGCCCCAGGTAACTGAAACCCTCGAGGCCGTCAGCGTGTAGCGGCGCCATTCACCACTACGGCGTTGCCGTTGAACACTGTGTGACGGACTTTGCCGGTCACCGCTCGGCCGGCGTACGGGGTGTTGTGGCTCTTGCTGGCCAACTGTGCGGGTACGACGGTCCACTGTTGGGCCGGATCGAAGACGGTCAGGTTGGCGGGTTCGCCGACGGCGATGGGGCGGCCGTGGCGGTCGGCGACACCGGCGATGGCGGCCGGCTGCCAGCTGAGTGCGGCGACGATGTCGGCCAACGGCATGTCCAGCTCCGAGATGGCCAAGGCCAGCGCAGTCTCCAGACCCAACATGCCGGGTGGCGCCTCGTCGAGGGGAGCTTCCTTCGTGTGCGGGGCATGCGGCGCGTGATCGGTGGCGATGGCATCGATGGTTCCGTCGGCCAGGCCAGCCTTGATGGCATCGATGTCGGCGCGCGTGCGCAGTGGTGGGTTGACCTTGAACACCGGGTCGTATCCGCTGAGCTGTTCATCGGTGAGCGTGAAGTGGTGCGGCGCGGCCTCGGCAGTGATCGGCAAACCTTCGGCCTTCGCCTGTCGCACCAACTGCACACTGCGCACGGTGGACAGATGCAAGAAGTGCATTGGTGTGCCCGTCAGCCGTACCAACTCGATGTCGCGGAACACCATCAACTCCTCCGCCAGCGACGGCCAACCGGGCAGACCGAGCCGACTGCAGCACGCACCCTCGTGCATCACCGCACCCTTGGTCAGTGATGCAACCTCGCAGTGCTGCGCCAACACGATGCCCAGCGGCTTGGCGTACTCCAGCGCACGACGCATCAGCTGCGCGTCCTGCACGCCGTTGCCGTCGTCGGTGAACAGGTGCACGCCAGCAGCGGCGAGTTCGCCGTACGGCGCGAGCATCTGCCCGGCGCGACCAACGGTGATACACCCAGCCGGCAACACCTCGCACAACCCGGCCTTGCGACCTTGGGCACGCACGAAATCGACGACTGCCACGCTGTCCTGTGCGGGGTCGGTGTTGGGCATGGCAACGACTGCAGTGAAGCCGCCAAGCGCAGCAGCGCGGCTGCCGGTCTCGATGGTCTCGGCTTCCTCCTTGCCTGGCTCGCGCAGGTGCACGTGCAAGTCGACGAAGCCGGGGGAGACGATGCAGCCCGCTGCGTCGAGCACGGTGTCGGTAGGCCGAGCGAGACCGGTACCCACGGCACTGATGCGACCGTCCTCGATGGCTACATCACCGACCCGTTCGCCGGACTGGTCCAGCAGCGTGCCGCCAGTGATGACGATGCGGCTCATTGCGGTGCCGTTCATGATGCCGTTCACGATGACGTCTCCGTTCGACTCAAATCGCCGCCCGAGCCGAGCAGCCAGAACAACACGGCCATCCGGACCGCTACGCCGTTGGTGACCTGGTTCAGGATCACCGAACCGGGTAGCTCGCCAGGGTCGGCGACCATCTCGACGCCACGGTTCATCGGCCCCGGGTGCATCACCAGTGCGTGCGGCGCCAGCCGCGCAGCACGAGACGGGGTCAGCCCGTAGAGCATCGAGTACTCGTGCAGTGACGGCAGCAGCGCGTCGTCCATCCGCTCGCGCTGCACGCGCAGCAGGTACAACACGTCCAGATCGGGGAGCAACGAGTCCAGGTCGTGGCTGACCTCGACCGGCCACGTGTCCACCGCCGGGGGCAGCAGCGTCGGCGGCGCCACCAACGTGACGTGCGCACCGAGTGCCGTGAACGCCTGCACATCGCTGCGCGCGACACGGCTGTGTTTGATGTCGCCGACGATCGCGATGCGCAGACCCTCGAAACTGTCGCGACGGTTGAGGCTGGTGCGAATGGTGTAGCAATCCAGTAGCGCCTGCGTGGGGTGCTGGTGCCACCCGTCGCCGGCGTTGATGATGCTGGCGTTGGTCCAGCGGGTGATCGTCTGCGGCGCACCGCTGCTCTTGTGGCGCACCACGAACGCATCGACCCCCATGGCGCTGATGGTCTCGATGGTGTCGCGCAGGCTCTCGCCCTTACTGACACTGCTGCTGGAGACGGCGAAGTTCATCGTGTCAGCGCTGAGACGCTTAGCGGCGGTGTCGAAGCTGGTGCGAGTTCGGGTCGAGTCTTCGAAGAACAGACTGACCACGTTCTTGCCGCGCAGTGCGGGCACCTTCGGGATGGGCCGGCTGTTGATCTCCACCATGTGGTCGGTGAGTTCCATCAGGTGATGGATCTGGTCGGCCGTCAGGTCCTCGATGGAGAGGAGATGCTTCATCGGATCGTGACCCCTGCCTTGGTGGCAGCAACGAGTTCGTCGCGGCTGGTCGGAAGGTTC
>JANOYI010000158.1:0-2616 GCA_031428795.1 Ilumatobacteraceae bacterium
TTGACAATGCCGTCGGGGACGGCCGCGTAGTACTCGCTGATGATGGCGACAGGGTCGAGGTTGGTGGGCCATCCAATGTCGTTCCACAGCACACTCGGCGTGAACCGTTCGATGAGTTCGCGCACGTGCGCTGTGGCGTACTCGGAATACGCGTCGTCGGAGGGGATGTTCCCGAACAGACTGGCAAGGTCACGGATCGGCGGCGGCTGAAACGTCCAGTCGAGACCGCCGGAGTAGTAAAGGCCGAAGCGCATTCCCTCGGCGCGAACGGCGGCAGCGAGCTCGGCGATGTGGTCGCGCTCGGCCATCCACGAATGGCGATGTGGGTTCGGTATGTCGCTCTGCCACATCAGGAAACCGTCGTGGTGCTTCGTCACCGGCACCACGTATTGCGCACCCGTCTGCTGAAAGAGAGGCGCCCACGATGCTGTGTCAACACCGGCCGAACGCGACCGAAACTCATCGACGAAACTCTCGTAGCCGCGGTCACCGTAGGTGGCCTCGTGATGCGCCGCTGTCGGGCTGCCCTCCAGGGCCCACGAGTTGAGGTACCACTCGGTGTACGGGCTCCACTTGAAGACCTCGGCCCAGTTACCGGCGGCGAACAGATCACCCATGTCGCGGTCCACCGGCGCGTAACACGGCACCGCGTACGGCCCCCAGTGGATGAAGATGCCCAGCTTGGCGTCGTCGTACCACTGCGGCAGCGGGCGGTCGGCGAAGGGAATTGCCGTCGAGTCGGGGGAGGAGCTCATAGGTCGCAGCCTACGAAGGTGGCGGCGACCGCTTCCGACTGGGCGGGCGGTGCCACACTGGTCGGGTGGATGAGGATGAGTACCGACGGATGGCAGCGGCAGGCGAATCCCACTGGTGGTATCGCAGCACGCGTGCGCTGTTGCGCCAATTGATCGAGCCCCACCTGGCTGTCAATCCGGACGCGCTGCATCTCGACGCAGCAGGTGGCACCGGCGCGACCGGTGGCTGGCTGACCGGACACGCGCCAACGGTCATTGCCGACTTCGATCAGTTCGCGCTTCAGGCCGCTGTCCACGACTTCCCCGGCTACCTCGCGGTGCGCGGCGACCTCAACCACCTGTCGTTCGCGGACAAGAGTTTTGCGTCGGTGTTGTGCGTCACCGCACTGTGCCACCGGATGAACCCCGACCCCGCGGCCATCGTTCGCGAGTTCGCTCGCATCGCCGAACCAGGTGCCATCGTCGCCCTGATGGAGCCCGGTGGCAAGCGACTATGGCGGAGCCACGACGACGTCACTCACACCGGCCGTCGGTTCAGCGTCGGCGACCTGAAGGGGATGGCCCACGACGCCGACCTCGAAGTGATCAAGGCGACCGGCGCCTACAGCTTTCTGGTGCCGCCCGCCTGGCTGATGGGCATCATCGAACGCGGCAAAGCCAAAAGCGACGTCGGCCGCAACCAGTCCGGCCTCGGCGGTGTACTGGGCGCGCTCGCCTCGCTGGAGCGAAGGTTCCTGCGAAAGTTCAGCGTGCCTTTCGGCCTTTCCGCAATCGTCATCGCCCGCCGCCCGCTCTAGCCCGGGTCGTTTCCAGCCCGTGTCGTTTCTAGCCCGCGGTGATGCGGGAGAGCTTTGCGGGGTTGATGACCAGGCGGATCGCTTCAATTCGACTGCTGCGAATTTCGAAGACCATCACCATCGTGGTCCGTTCGCCTCGGATGAAAACCAGCCCCGGCTCGCCGTTTACCTCGTGGTCGGCAGCGTGACGCAGGCCCGCCCAACGGCTGTGGGTCGACGACCATCACGGCCACACCCGCGCGGCGCAGCAGTTGCGCGGTGGCGACGCCTGCGATGCCGCCGCCTACAACCACTGCGTCGGTCTGAATCGTGTTCACGGTGTCGCTCATACTCGTCTGACGATTGAACGGTGGCAAACGTGACTTCGTGCGGCGGTCAGCGTTCGAGCGCGGAGTTCGCCGGGTTCATCGGGTCGTAGTAGACCACGACGGGAGCACCGGATGGGTAACGGGCGACTGTGTTCGACGCCCTGCTATCGGCGTCGACCAGGCGGGCACGACCCGACTCGGTGGAGGCGCGCACACGATGCCCTTGGAACACCTGACCGTCGACCTGATAGGCGTAGAGAACCAGCGGCGCTTCCTGGCGAGTGCTGCCGCGCTGGACCACCTGCACCGTCGCACTCAAGACGGTGCCCATTGTCTGGGGCCAGGCCATGGCCAGCGACCGCGACGTCGAGTTCTTGCGAAAGCGTGCGGTGAAAAATGCGCCCATGCTCGCAAGCACTACCACTGGCAGCACCGTGGTGACAATGCTCGTGTCGAATCCACCCATGAACCCGTCCAACTCTTTCGATAACCCCCAGGGAAACGATAGTGCGTTTGTGAGGGTCACTTTTCCGGACGTGGCCGTGGGACGCTTCAGTCGGCGCCGCGCCGCCCGGTCGCGACCACATGATTGGCACCCTCAGCCGCCCATGGGTGGGCCAACATGCCAGATCGGTGGGGCCCGCTCAATTGGTGATCGCGACAGTTCCTGTGTTTGGAGGTGTCGCGTGGGTGATCAGTGGGGTTGGAGTCGAGAGCGGGTGCCGCGGTCGGTGGTGATGGTGGGGTTGGAGGCGG
>JANOYI010000159.1:0-1608 GCA_031428795.1 Ilumatobacteraceae bacterium
CGGCGGCCGTCGGGCCGGTGGAGATGGAAGGGATCGCCGGTGCCGGGATTCCGCTGCTTGATGCGACGGCAAAGGCTGCGTACCGACGCCGGTTGGCCGAGGTCGACGACGACATCGACGACGCAGCGCGGATGAACGACCTGGTACGTCGGGCGCTGGCAGAAAGCGAGCGCGGTTTCCTGCTCGCTGAACTCGCAAGTGCTGTCGGGCTGGGCGGGCGTCTGCGTTCGGTTGGCAGCGACTCCGAACGGGCGCGAATGGCCGTTGCTCGCGCCATCCGGTATTCGCTCGACCAGCTTCGCCGACAGCATCCTGCTCTGAGCGCCCACCTCCACCGCGCGGTACACACCGGCACCTACTGCCGCTACGTTGCCGACCCGCTGAACCCCGTCACCTGGTCGCTCTGATCAGCAACGCTTCTTGGTCGCCGTTACATTTGTAGCTCGTGTCTGACGAATTTGCTGCCCGTGTGCAGGCGGCTGCTGAGCTGCTGGAGACGGTCATCGCTGATCGCTCGCTGCTGCAGTCTCTGCCGCTGGACCAGCGGACGCGATTACTCAGCGCTGCCGGTGACGTGTATGAGCCCGATGTCGAGGCCCGTCGTCGCCAGATCAAGGCCGAGCGGCGCGAGTTGAAGCAACAGAAGGCCCAGCGCGACCAAGGCGCGCTCAATGAGACGGGCATTCGGTCGCTGCGAGCGAAGCCCGTGTTCACGACACCCAATGTGTTCGCACCTGCGCTGGCCGGGCCCGACGAGATCGACGACGCCGCTGAGGAACGCGAGTCGGCGCAACCGCAGCACTGCTACATCTGCAAGAAGAAGTACTCGCAGATCCATCCGTTCTATGACCAGATGTGCCCCGAGTGTGCGTCGTTCAACTACGCCAAGCGCAGTGAGACCGCTGATCTCATTGGCCGCGTCGCGCTCCTCACCGGCGGCCGCGTCAAGATCGGGTACCAGGCCGGCATCAAGCTGCTCCGCGCTGGTGCCCACCTCATCGTGACGACGCGGTTTCCGCGCGATTCCGCCCAGCGCTACGCGCAGGAGGTGGACTTTGCTGATTGGGGCCATCGGCTCGAGATCTTCGGGCTCGACCTGCGCCACACTCCCAGCGTCGAAGCGTTCTGCCAGCACTTGCTCGACACTCGCGATCGCCTTGACTTCATCGTCAACAACGCCTGCCAGACCGTACGCAGGCCACCAGACTTTTACCGGCACATGATGGACACCGAGTCTTCGGCCCTCTCCACGCTGTCGCCAGCAGCCCTCAGCGTGCTGGGCGCTTACGAGGGTCTCCGTGGCTACGACATGCTGTCGTCGGGTCGGTCCGACGAGATTGCTGCCTCACCGTTGCTGCCGGTTGGCGTCGCCCACTCGGCGCAGTTGTCGCAGGCAGAATTACTCCCCGAGGACTTAGGCGGCCGCGGCGACCTGTTCCCGCGGGGGCGTTTGGACCAGGACATGCAGCAGGTGGACCTGCGCGATCGAAACTCGTGGCGGCTCACCCTTGCCGAGGTGTCGTCGGTGGAGTTGCTAGAGACTCAATTGGTCAACGCCGTTGCACCGTTCGTGCTGAACGCCCGGTTGAAGCCGCTGATGCTTCGCAC
>JANOYI010000160.1:0-24839 GCA_031428795.1 Ilumatobacteraceae bacterium
CGTTGACGCGCAGCCAGGCAGTTGGGAACACGGAGCGCTCGCCGTCGTGTGCCCAGGTGAGGTGGAGATCGCCCTCGCGTACCTCACAGGTAGACGGGTGAACGTCGTCGGGAATGGTCGAGGTTTCGACAACGCGATGCCGTGTCGTTGCGTGCATCAATTCGGGAGCGTTGTCGCGCAACCACAACGACAGCAGCGAGCTACGACGGCCATCGTCCCAGTTCAGTTCGACCGATTGCCCAACGACGCTTGCGGAAATCAGTTCAGTCACGATGCGTAGTCCGAACCCTCGGCATCGAGGATCGCCAGTAGCTCGGCAAAGTGCAGCTCGGCGGCTTGCGGGTACTCCTGCCACTGCTTGCACGCCAGCGCTGCGGTCTCATGCGGAATCAGCGCCAGCGGGTGCCCGGTCGACATTGCGAGCACCTGCAACTGGGCGGCCTTCTCTAGGTAATACAGCTCATCGAACGCTTCGGCGACCGTGCTGCCGACGACGAGTACCCCGTGGTTGCCGAGGAACAGCACGCTCTTGTCGTCGCCGAGCAGGCCAGCTACCCGAGCGCCTTCGCTGTCGTCGAGCGCCATGCCCGCGTAGCCGCGGTCGTATGCGATTCGCTCGTAGAAGCGGCATGCGTTCTGGTCGAGCGGTAGGAACTCGAAGTCGCGCAGACAGGTCAGCGTGGTCGCATATGGCATGTGGGTGTGCAGCATCACGCGCGCTCTTGGCACGAGCTGATGCACATGCGCGTGCAGATACCACGCGGTTGGGTCGGCGCTCGGATGCATGCCCTCGCTGCCCGCCGCGCCCGCGTCGAGCAACAGCAACTCGCTCGCCCGCATGCGCGAGAAGTGCCGGCCCCGCGGGTTGAGCAAAAACTGGCTGCCATCATCGGACACTGCGGCACTGAAGTGATTCGCTGTGGCCTCGTGCATATCCAGGCGCGCCGCCCAACGGAAGGCAGCGGCCAGCTCGCGACGGGTTTCGAGTTCGTTCATTGCAGAACCTCCGGGAATCCAGGCGCACGCAGATCGGTGCCGAGGGCGTCTTCCAACAGTTTGACCACCTGGCTGGACCACGCGCCACCACCGTATTGCGAACGGGCACGAATGAATGTCTGCTCGGTCGCGCCAGCGAGGTCGAGCGGCACACCGAACTCGCGACCGAACTGCGTGGCGAAGCCGAGGTCCTTGCAGGCGAGGTCCATGGTGAAACCGATGTTGTAGCTGCCGTTGAGGATGACCTGGCCCTCGGTCTCGTGCACGAAACTGTTGCCTGAACTGTTGAGGATCGCCTCGAAGGATTTGGTCAGGTCGAGACCGCCGCGCTTGGCCAGCATCAGCGCCTCACCGACCGAGACCAGGTTGATGAATGCGAGCATGTTGGTGATCACCTTGATCACCGCGGCGCTGCCGAGCGGGCCCATGTACAGGACCGGGCTGCCGATGGCTTCGATCAACTGGCGGTGCTCCTCGAAGAGGGCTTCGTCACCGCCGACCAGCACCGTGATGTCGCCTGCCGCCGCCTTGTGCACGCCGCCGGTGACCGGTGCTTCCAGGGTGCGTACGCCCAACGCAGAGGCGAGCCCAGCCAACCGCAGCGTCTCCTCGCGATCGTTGGTGCTGTTGTCAATCCAAGTCGCGCCCGACTTCGCGCCGGCCAGCACCCCGTCGGCCCCTGTCATGACGGCGTTGACAGCCGCCGGGGACGGCAAGCAGGTGAACACCACATCGCTGGCGGCGGCAACGGCCCTCGCTGAATCGGCCCAGCTGGCGCCGGCCGCGAGTAGACTCTTGGCAGCGGCCGGGTCGAGGTCGGTGACCGTGACACGGTGGCCCGAGCGCACAAGACTGGCCGCCAAGTGTGCCCCCAGGTTTCCGAGCCCGACGTACCCGACTGACACCGGCGTTCCACTCACGATTGCCCCACGATCTCGTGCGCAGCCACCCTGCGATACATGGGACTCAGTATCGAGTGTCCGCAAGCAATCGGCAAGTGAAGTGTCAGACGGCTGAGACATGGTTTGATTGATGCTCGGACTACGCTGCCTCGTCATGCGGACACCGATCCCATCGCTGATCGACCTCGAGGCCTTCGAGGCTGCGGCCCGGCACGGCAGCTTCGTCGCTGCCGCCGCCGAGTTGCACCTCACTCCCTCGGCTATCAGCCACCGCGTCCGCTCACTGGAGCGCCAACTCGGTGTGGTGCTGTTCACCCGGCACGCCCGCCGAATCGAGCTCACCGATCACGGTCGCGCCTACACGCCGTCGGTGCGCCAGGCATTCGACGAACTGGCGGTCTCCACCGCCGGGCTGTTCGGCTTCGTCCGTCCGTCCCGCCGTCTCACCGCTCGCGTTCCCGTCTCCTATGCCGTCGCATTCGTCGCCCCGCGGCTGCACGAGTTCAAAGCCACACATCCCGACATCGAGCTGCGGCTGGTCTCCGCGCTGTGGGCTGATTCGCTCGCCAGTGAGGACGTGGACCTCGACGTGCGGTTCGGTGGCGGCAACTGGGCGGGGCACCAGGCTCACCTGCTGCACCGCGAGACAGCTGTAGCGGTGTGGGCGCCGGCGTTCGAGGCCGCCCTGGGCCCGGTCGACGATCTTGCAGTGCTGGCCACATGCCCACGGGCGCACGTACTGGGCATGGAGAACCTGTGGTTCGAGCTACTCGGGCCCGGCGCCTCGCCACTCGCCAGTGGCGACATCACCGTGGACACGTCGTTGGCGGCCATCGAACTTGCCTGCCGCGGAACCTGTAGTGCGCTGGTGCCGCGCCGATTCGTGGCCCGCCATCTCACTGATGGCACACTCCGCACGACCGCTGCAGCAGCGGTGCCGATGACCGAGGCCCACTACCTGGTGCGCCAGTCATCGGTCAGCGCCGTCAGCACGGAGGCGGCGCTGTTCGCCGACTGGTTGCGCAGCCTCGACGAGTAGCCCGGACAAGACACGACAGACGCGGCACAGCGACGACGTGAACGCCTGAGCGTTGCGTCGCCGCCGTGCCGGAACTACGTGTACTGGATGTCGTCAGCTCAGGCGAGCCACGCCTTCCACACGTCTTCGTTTGCGTCCACCCACTTCTTGGCCGCCTCTGTAGCTGTCATGCCGTCGCGGTCGACATAACCGGCGATCTCGCTCTGCTGCTCGGTGGTGAGCGTCATCTTGGTGAGCATGGCATTGACCTTCGCGTTCTTCGTTGCGAGGCCGGCGTTGGCTGCCTTGTACAGCTCGTCGACTGGATAGTCACAAGCGTAGAGACCGTCGGCGGCTGCCAGCGATGCCTCGCAGGCGGGCGTGATATCAGGCAACTTGACCTCGACCAGTTCCACTTCCAACTGCTTCCAATGCGGCTTCCAGAACTGCATCAGCACTGGCTTCTGGTCGGCGATGGAGGTATCGATTGCGGTCAGCAACGCAGCCTCGGTGCCGGCCACCACGTACGTCAGCGGCAGACCGAGGTTGGCGATGATCTGCTCGTCATAAGTCACGTAGCTGGGGTCGCCCATGGTGAACTGGCCCAGGTCGCCGGACTCGGCGGTCGCGAACAGCTTTGCCAGCTCAGGATCCTTGAAACCCTCCCAGGTGGCTAGCTCGGGGTGAGCGTCGACGATGAACTTTGGCACGTACCAGCCGATCTTGGCGGACGGCCCGAGCTTGCCGAGGTCGACAACCGTCTTCTTGCCGGTGATGTAGGTCCCGTAGTCGGCGACGTGACCCGACGGCCACACCTCCAAGACGGCGTCGATGGTGCCGTCGTCGAGGCCCACCCAGGTGGCGTTCTCGTCAATGTCGATGATCTCCACGGGCGTCTCGAGGTTGGCCTCGATGACGGCCTTCGCGACATACGCGTTGACGGCCGAACCGGTCCACGGGTTGGCTGCGAGGGTGATGGCCTCACCTGAGAGTTTGGCGCCGTCGCCCGACGATTTGCTGTCGTCGCCGCACGCGGCCAGCACTGCCGCCAGCAGCACGCCAGCAACGGCGAGGTGGCCCTTCCTGCGAATGGATGTCATGTGCTCCCCTTTTGTTGCGAGTGCTCTTGAGCACTCGCAGACGATCCTAGGCGCGGCCGTCGCTCTCGGAGCGCGTTCCCCATGCCTGGGTCAGCCGATCCAGCATGATCGCGAGCAACACGATGCTGAGACCACCGGCGACGCCCTGACCGAATTTGAGGATCGGCTTCTGCGTCGCCTCGTACGCCACGAGGCCCAGGGCGCCTGCGCCCACCAGTGCGGCGATGATCACCGTCGCCAACACCATCATCAGCGTCTGGTTGATGCCCAACAGGATGGCCTTGCGGGCCAGCGGCAGTTGGACAAGGCGCATCTCTTGACGGCCTGTTGCGCCGAAGGACGTGGCTGCTTCGCGAGGAGCCTCGGGCACCTCACGCATGCCCAGCGAGGTGAGACGAATGCATGGCGGCACTGCGTACACCACGCACGCGACGACGCCGGCGGAGCGGCCGATCCCGAACAGGAAGACCACCGGAATGAGGTACACGAACTGCGGCATCACCTGTGCAATGTCGAGGAACGGGCGCAGCACCCGCTCAACCCTGTCGGATCGACCGGCCCACATGCCGAGCGGCAGCGCGATCAGCACACTGAGCGTGATGGCGACGATCACGAGGCTCAGCGTGTTCATCGCGAGGTCCCACATCGAGACAGTGCCGGTACCGCCGGGGATGGAACCCATTGCACCAATCAGCACCAGGCACAGCGCGAGCGTTGCGGCCAGACGCCAGCCGCGGCTGAGCCAACCGACGAACGCGAGGGCCACCACGACCAGCAGCCACGGCAGGCTGATCAGCCACTCGTACAACGGGTTGATGATGTTGCCGACGAGGAAGTCACTGATTGGCTGCGTCCCACCGATGATCGGCACGTCCTTTCGCAAGTTGTCCTGCACCCACCCGACGGCGTCGTCAACCGCAGGTGCGATGTCGATCTTCAGACTGTCGGGGAAGCCGGTTGCGTCGAAGACACGCGCCGCGAGCACGGCCACAATCGGTATGCCGATCGCGAGCGCCGTCGCCAGTTGCGGCGAGACCGTTGGCAGCTGTCGACTCAGTCGCGACCGGGTGGTCGCTCTGTCGCCGGTGCTGATGCGATCGAGCGCAACCGCCATCAGCACGATGCCGAGGCCGGAGGCGAACGCCAGACCCACCTGCTGCTTCTGCAGCGCGGAGAGCACGTCCTGGCCGAGGTCGCCGGTGCCCAGCAGCGAGGCAAGCACCACGATTGCGAAGGCCATCATGATCACCTGGTTGAGGCCGAGCAGGATGGTGCGCCGTGCGATTGGCAACTGCACCTTGAACAGCTGCTGGCGTTCCGTCGCGCCGAACGACTGGCCCACCTCGTTGATGACCACCGGCACTTGCCGCAAGCCGTGATTGGTGAGGCGCACCGCCGGTGGGAGTGCATAGATGACGGTGACGATCACGGCAGGCGGGTACTGCAGGCCGAAGAAGATCTGCACCGGGCTGAAATACACGAAGATCGGCATCACCTGTGCCGTGTCGAGCAGCACGCGGATCACTCGCTCTGCGTTGTCTGAGCGGGCGGCCAGGATGCCCAACGGAATGCCGAGCACCAGGGCGATGATGACCGCCACGGACATGATCGACAGCGTTCGCATGGCGAGGTCCCAGTCAGCGATCACGCCAACACCGAACATTGCGACGGCGCCGGTGATCGCCGCTCGCATGCCTCCGGTGCGCCAACCGATGGCGCCGGTGATGGCGACTACGCCCGGCCAGCGCAGTGCTAACAGCAGCGACTCGATGCTCTCCACAGCCCACGTCAGCGCGTCACTGATTGGATTGAAAAAGGCGGTGAAGATGGGCGAGGACTGGCGGTTCTCGATCGACCACTGGTATTTGTCCTGCGCCCATGACTGGATGTGCAGATCGAGCCAGCTGGGCACGTCGTGTGCAAGCACCACGGCCACCACCGCTAGCACTGCGAACGCGGCGAAGCCCAACCTGCGCTGCTGCCGCTGAGCAGCCAAAACCTCCTCCGGCACGTGGGTGGGCAGTGCCTCGACAGAGACAGCCATCAGAGATCCTCGGCGGCGATGACCGACAGCACCCCGACCCGATCGAGGGTGCCGACGGTGCGACCGTCGGCGACTACGCGAATCGGCAGGTCGCTGCGAGCCACCAGGCCGACTGCGTCGCGAACCTTGGTGCCGGACTTCACCTCGCCAGCGAAGGGCCCGTCGGTCGGCGCCGACATCACCGCGTCGACCGGCACTACGTGGGAGCGCGGCACGTCGCGAACGAAGTTGGCGACGTACTCGTCGGCGGGTTCAAGCACCACCTCCGCAGGCGTGCCCACCTGCACGAAGCGACCATCGCGCATGATCGCGATGCGGTCGCCCAGCCGAAGTGCCTCGGAAAGGTCGTGGGTGATGAACATCATCGTCTTGCCCAACTCGCGACGCAGTCGCACGATCTCGTCCTGCATCTCGCGGCGGATCAGGGGGTCGAGCGCGGAGAACGGCTCATCGAACAGCATGATTTCCGGGTCGGTGGCCAGCGCTCGTGCCAGCCCGACCCGCTGCTGCTGGCCGCCGCTGAGCTGGTGCGGCTTGTAGTTGCCCATGTTGGGTAGCCCGACGAGTTCCAGCGTGCACGCTGCGATCTCACGGCGTTGAGTTTTGTTCACCCCGCGCAGTTCGAGACCAAAGGCGACGTTATCCAGCAGCGTGCGGTGCGGCAGCAGCCCGAAGTGTTGGAACACCATGGAGACCTTGTGTCGGCGAACGGTCAGCAGCGCCTCGTCGTTCGCCGCCGTGACGTCCTCACCATTGATGATCACCTTGCCGGCGGTGGGCTCGATCAGCCTGGTGATGCAACGGATGAGCGTGCTCTTCCCACTGCCAGAGAGTCCCATGACGACGAACACCTCGCCGGGAGCGACGTCGAGGCTGACCTCACGCATCGCAACCACGTTGCCCGACTTCGACTGCAGCTCGCCCCGCGGCAGATCGGCCTCGGCCGACCCCACGATGCGTTCAGCTCGCGGTCCGTAGACCTTCCACAGGTCCCTGACCGAGATCATCGGATCCACTGACACGCTCCCCTTGTGTTCATCCCCACGATGCGCCGAATCCTACGCGCGTCGCCCAGCCGCATCAGCGAGGACGCTCAGTCCGTCTGAAGAATTTGCGCCGCCTTGCGCCCAACGTTACGCAGACACACACCGCCGCTTGCGCGTCGTTCGTCAGACGACGACCACGGAGCAAGCCCCCAGAACACTTCGCTGCGCAGCGATGGGCTTTGCATCGGTGACCAGGCAGTCGGCTGCAGTCATCGGCGCGAGCGCGATCAGTCCACTGCGACCGAACTTCGACGAGTCGACGGCGAACAGCCTCGTCTCTGCGATCTCGCTCATCGCTGCAGTCATCTCCGCCTCGGCATGTTCCTGCACCATCAGGCCGCGTCGCGCGTCCACCGCCGACGCCGAGAGGATGGCGAGGCGCACTCTTATCGAGCGCACCACTTTGAACGCCTGCGCGTCGAACGATGCCCCGTCGTGGTTGCGTAGTTCCACGCCGGCCATCAACACCCTGTTGCCGGGGATCGTGGCCAAGCTGGAAGCGATGAAGGTCGAGTTGGTCACCACCGTCAGGCCGCGTCGCTGACGAAGCGCTTGCGCAACGAAGCCCGTGGTGCTGCCCGTGTCGAGAGCAATGACGTCACCGTCGCCGACCATCGTCGCTACACGGCCAGCGATGGCGACCTTCGCCCGCTGGTTCACGGCCATGCGTGCCAGGAACGGTGCTTCACCTGGGCGGGTGCGGCCCACTACCGCGCCGTGCACCTTCTCCACTTCGCCGCGCTCGACCAACGGCTTCACGATGCGACGAACGGTCTGCTCGCTGACGTTGAGCAGCATCGCCAGTTCGCGCACGCTCACCGACCCACGCAGGGCGACGGCGTGCATCACGTCCTCTTCGTACAGCGGCATGATGAGCATTCCAACACAAAACAACACATCCGGCCATATCTGCTACTGCGCGCGCGAAGATGCAGCTGTGGCTTCATCATCAACGACGCTCCCCTCTCACGCCCGCACGGTTGTCATCGGCGGTGGCATCGTCGGCTGCTCGACGGCCTACCACCTGGCCAAGCTGGGCTGGACGGACACGGTGCTGCTGGAGAAGCACAAGCTCACCTCCGGCAGCACCTTCCATGCGGCAGGCCTGGTTGGGCAGTTGCGCACCAGTGCCAACATCACCCAGTTGCTGGGTAACTCGGTCGAGCTGTACAAGACGCTGGAGGCCGAAACCGGCCAGGCCACCGGCTGGAAGATGAACGGCGGTTTGCGCCTGGCGTGCAACCAGGAGCGGTGGACCGAGGTCAAGCGGCAGGCTACGACGGCGAAAAGCTTCGGCTTGGAGATGCACCTGCTGACGCCACAAGAGGCGCAGGCGCTGTGGCCACTGATGGAAGTGGACGACGTGGTCGGCGCCGCCTTCCTGCCGACCGACGGGCAAGCCAACCCCAGCGACATCACGATGGCACTGGCCCGCGGAGCGCGCATGCACGGCGCGACGATCTGCGAGGACACGGAAGTACTGGGCATCGTGGTCGACGGTGGCGTGATCAAGGCGGTTCTCACGGATCAGGGCCGCATCGAGTGCGAGAAGGTCGTCGTCTGTGGCGGGCAGTGGACTCGTGCGCTGTGCTCGACGGTCGGTGTGAACGTGCCGCTCGTCTCAGTGGAGCACCAATACGTGATCACCGAACAGTTCACGCCGGAGGTTCCACGCGACCTACCGACGCTGCGTGACCCCGACCGTCTCACGTACTACAAGGAGGAGGTCGGCGGTTTGGTGATGGGCGGCTACGAGCCCAACCCGATTCCGTGGGCAGTCAACGGCATTCCGCGCCCGTTCGAATTTCAGCTCCTCGACAGCGACTTCGATCACTTCGCGCCGATCATGGAGCTGGCCGTCGGCCGCGTTCCGCAGTTGGCCGACACGGGGATTCGCACCTTGATCAACGGACCGGAGAGCTTCACTCCCGATGGCAACTTCATCCTTGGCGAGGCGCCAGAACTGCGGAACCTGTACGTCGGCGCAGGCTTCAACGCGTTCGGCATCGCTGCCGGCGGGGGCGCTGGACAGGCATTGGCCGAGTGGGTGCACGATGGTGCTCCGCCGTACGACCTGTGGGTGGTCGACATTCGACGCTTCGGCCGGCCCCACGCCGACACCGACTGGGTGCGCACGCGCACGCTCGAGGCGTACGGCAAGCACTACACGATGGCCTGGCCGTTCGAGGAGCACCACAGCGGTCGCCCGGCCCGCACCTCGCCGCTGTATGACCGACTGTTGGCGCGTGGTGCCAGTTTCGGCGAGAAGCTGGGCTGGGAGCGACCGAATTGGTTTGCTGTCGCGGCAGACGGCGAATCGCCCGTGGATGAGTACACGTACGGCCGGCCGAACTGGTTCGCCGCCGTCGGTCGCGAGCATCAGGCATGCCGCGAGGCGGCTGTGCTCATCGACCAGACCTCGTTCGCCAAGTTCGCCTTGAAAGGCCCCCACGCGCTCACCGCTCTTGACTGGATCTGCGCCAACAACGTGCGTCGCCCAGTTGGCTCGCTCACGTATACGCAGATGTTGAATGACCGCGGCGGCATCGAAGCCGACCTCACCGTCGCTCGCGTCGCCGACGACGAGTTCTACATCGTCACCGGCACCGGTTTCGCAACGCACGACTTCGACTGGATTCAGCGCAACATCCCCGACAGCCTCAATGCACAACTGTTCGACATCACCTCCAGCTACTCGGTGCTCACTTTGATGGGTCCCCAGTCACGCGCGATCTTGCAAGCACTCACGGCGACCGATCTGTCCAACGACGCCTTCCCCTTCGGCACCTTCCAAACCGTCGGTATCGCCGGCTGTGCTGTGCGTGCCCTTCGCATCACGTACATGGGAGAGCTCGGCTGGGAACTACACCTGCCCGTCGAGTCGGCCACTCGCGTCTACGACACGCTGATGGCCGGCGGCGCAGAACACGGCCTGGTCAACGCCGGCTATCGCGCCATCGAAAGCACCCGGCTGGAGAAGGGCTACCGCGCATGGGGCAGCGACATCGGCCCCGATCACACACCCATCGAGGCTGGCCTGGGGTGGGCCGTGAAGATGAAGAGCGGCATCCCGTTCCGCGGTCGCGAAGCCATCGAGGAGCAACGCTCGAACGGCGTCGGCAAGATGCTCGCCGCCTTCACCGTCGACCCGGCGACGATTCTGTTCGGTCGCGAAACCATCTATCGCGACGGCGAGCGCGTCGGCTGGCTCACCAGTGGTGGCTTCGGCTACACGGTCGGTCGCTCGATCGGTTACGGGTACGTCCGCCGACCTGCTGGTGTGACTGCCGAGTGGGTGCTTGCTGGCTCATACCAGCTTGAAGTAGCCGGCGAACGAGTGCCCGCGCAGGTGGCCCTGCAACCCCTCTACGACCCGACCAACGCACGAGTGAAGGCCTGACTGTGAGCGACTCGGCAGACTCGAAAATCCATCTCCCCCAACGAGCCCGGATCATCATCATCGGCGGCGGCATCCTCGGTTGCAGCGTCGCCTACTGGCTGACCAAGTACGGCGAACAGGACGTCGTTCTCCTGGAGCAGCACCATTTGACAGACGGTGCCACGTGGCATGCCGCCGGCTTGGTTGGCCAGCTGCGTTCGTCGCGCAACACCACCCGCATGCTCGAGCAGTCGGTGGAGATGTACCGCGGCTTGGAGGCCGAGACCGGGCAAGCAGTCGACTGGCACGAGACCGGCAGTCTCCGCCTGGCCTGCTCGCCCGAGCGCGTGCTGGAGCTGAAGCGGCTGACGACGATGGCGAAGAGCTTCGGCCTGCCGATGGAGATCATGTCGCCCGACCGGGCACAGGAACTGTTCCCTCTGATGAGCACGCAGGACGTGTTGGCCGCAGCGTTCCTGCCGACCGATGGTTACATCGACCCGGCATCCGTCACCCAGGCAATCGCTCGCGGCGCTCGCATGCGCGGCGCCCAGATCAAGGAGCAGACGAAGGTCACGTCGGTCACCGTCGATGGCCGCCGCTGCACCACAGTCCATACGGATCGCGGCGACATCGAATGCGAGATGGTGGTCAACGCCGCTGGCATGTGGGGCATGGAAGTCGGGCGGATGGCAGGCGTTCGAATCCCCGCCACTGCGGTCGAGCACCAGTACCTGATCAGCGGGCCGATCGAGGGCTACACACCGGTCGAGCTGGGCAAGATGCCGACGATGCGCGACCCCGACCACCTCGTCTATTACAAGCCCGACGGCCCCGGACTGCTGATCGGCGGATACGAGCCCGACACCATCGCGTTCGGCACCGGCCAGGGCGATGACGGCGGCATCCCGTCGCCATTCCAGCGGCAACTGTTCGAGCCCAACTACGACCGCTTCGCACAGCTGGCCGAGCTTGGTGCCAAACGGACGCCTTGCCTCGAGACGGCGGGCATCCGGACGCTCCTCAATGGGCCGATCCCCTACTCGGCCGACGCCGACTTCGTGATGGGTCGCGTGCCCGAGCTGGACAACTACTTCGTCGCCACCGGCTTCCTCTACGGCATCGCCGCCGGCGGCGGCGCCGGCAAGATGATGGCCGAGTGGATGCTGGAGGGTCGGCCGAGCCTGGATCTGTGGCCGCTCGACGTGCGCCGCTTCTCGTTCCACCACACCACGCGCCACTTCATGGACACGCGCATGGTCGAGCTGTATGCGCATCACTACAAGCTCGCGGCTCCGGGCAGCGAGAAGGTCACGGCCCGCGGCATACGCCGCAGCCCGCTGCAGCAGACCCTCACCTCGCAGGGCGCCGTGTTCGGGTCTCGTGGCGGTTGGGAACGACCCAACTGGTTCGCACCCGAAGGTGTGGAGCCGGTCGACAAGCCGTCATTCACCGAGCCCAACTGGTGGCCGCACGTCCGTGCAGCTCACCTGGCAGTGCGGGAAGGCGTCGGTCTCATCGACCAGACCAGCTTCGCCAAGTTCGAGATCACCGGGCCCGGCGCGCTCGCCGCGGTTCAATCGCTCAGCGTTGCCGACATGGACAAGCCGGTCGGCACAGTGATCTACACCCAGCTGTGCAACGACCGCGGTGGTATCGAGTGCGATCTCACCATGACCCGCACCGCACCCGACAGCTTCTACGTGGTCACCGGTTCTGCGTTCGGTGCGCACGACATGGGCTGGGTCCGCAGCAACTCCCCTGACGACGGGTCGGTGATCATCCGCGACCTCACTTCGGCTCGTGCGGTCGTCAACGTCGTCGGCCCGAAGAGTCGAGAGGTCCTCCAATCCGTGTGCGAGGACGACGTCAGCAACGCCGCCTTCCGCTACGGCAAGGCCCGCGAGATCACCATCGGTTCGGCACCGGTGTTGGCCATCCGCATCGGCTACGTCGGCGAGCTCGGCTGGGAGCTGCACATCCCCACCGAGTACGCCGCCCACGTGTACGAGCTGCTCCACGAGGCCGGCCAGGCCCACGGCATTGTCGATGTGGGTTATCGCACCATCGACACGATGCGCATGGAGAAGGGCTACGTCTACTGGAGCACCGATGTCACGCCCGACACCACACCGTGGGAGGCGGGCCTGGCGTGGAGGGTGAACCTGAACAAGGGTGATTTCCTTGGCCGCGATGCGCTGGTTGCCCAGAAGGAGGCCGGCGTCACCCGCCAGCTGTGCACGTTTACGCTGGAGTCGATGGCGTACCCGGTGAGCGGCGAGGCGATCATGTTGCCCGACGGAGACGGCAGTGTTGTCGGTTTCACCACCAGCGCCAATTTCGGCCACACCGTCGGCAAGCCGATCGTCTACGGCTACCTGCCCACCGAGCTCGCCGACCGAGACGACTTCGTCATCGAGGTCTACGGCGAACCTATCCCGGCAAAGCGCCACGACCGCCCCCTGTACGACCCCGACAACCTCCGCCTCAAGTCATGACGCGAGACCGCATGTAAGTATTACTTGCGATATGATCCCGGCGTGACCATGACTCGCATCACCGTGACCGTCGATGAGGAGACTCTCGCTGAGTTGAAGGAACGGGTGGCCCCCGGGGAGGTCTCCGCGTTCGTCGTGGAGGCGTTGCGCCAGAAGCTTCGGGTCGACCCAATCGTCGAGCTTCTCGCTCAGCTCGACGCGATGTATGGCCCGCTCACCGATGAGGAAACGAAGGATGGCGAAGAGTGGTACGACCAGATGATGCAACGATTGTCCTTGACTCTGGAGCCGTGATCGGGCTGGCTCGAGGCGATGCCAGACTGCGGGCGGCACTGAACAAGGCTCATCATCTGGGCACAGAGGTTGCGGTTCCGATGATTGTGATCAGTGAGACAGTCCGCGGAAACGGTCCCCGCGACGCGGCCGTCAACCTTGTTCTCGCAAGGTTCGGACCGCATCGGCCGCTAGATGAAGAGACCGCTCGCTTGGCGGGTTCGCTCCTTGGCGCAGCGAGAAGCAATCACACCGCAGATGCACTCGTCGCCGCGGAGGCGCTTCGGCGAACCCCTTCAACTCTGATCACGAGCGACCCGACCGACATGCGGTCTCTGCTCACGGGCCACCCCGGCGTCAACATTGAATCGATCTGAGGGCCGCTCCGATGACCGATCTCGCTGACGCACTTGCCCGGATTCCGTTCGTGGCTGGCGTCGACCCGGCGACAGCGGTGCGCCTCGGTGGGCTGACCAATCTCAACTACTTGGTCGACACCGGTGACGAGCGATTGGTAATGCGCGTGCCGGGTGCGGGCACCGGTGAGTACATCGACCGCACCGCAGAGGAAGTGGCTGCACGCTCCGCCGCCGCTGCGGGGGTGAATGCGGAGGTTCTCTTCTTTGATGCTTCCGATGGGCTGATGGTCACTCGCTTTGTTGACGGCGCGGTCACGATGAACCCGCAGCGGTTCCGCGACCTCGGCTCGGTTGCTCGTGCGGGCAAGGCACTGCGCCAACTCCACACCGCAGCCGAAACCTTCGGCAGCGACTTTCTGCTGTTCTCGATGATCGACGACTACAAACGCCTCATTGCGGAGAAGGGTGCCGAGTTGCCCGCCGGCTACCACGAGGCGGAGGCCACAGCCGACGCCACTCGTCGGGCTCTCGAAGCCGCTCCTCGCCCGTTGGTTCCCAGCCACTGCGATCCGCTGTGCGAAAACTTCCTCGACACCGGCGAGCGCATGGTCGTCATCGACTACGAGTACGGCGGCAACAACGACCCGATGTGGGACCTCGGCGACCTGTCAGTGGAGGGCCTGTTCACGCCGGAACAAGACGCTGCATTGTTGCGCGCGTACTTCGATGGCGAAGCTCCTGCGAGCGACGTCGGTCGCATGGTGGCGTACAAGGCGATGTGCGATCTGCTGTGGACGTTGTGGGGCGTCCTGCAGCACGCAAACGGAAACCCCGCCGACGATTTCTGGGCCTACGCCGTCGGCCGCTTCGAGCGCTGCCAAGCCCTGATGGCGTCCCCGGACTACGCAACCCACCTAGCCAACATCACCAACGTCTAACCCGACACCAAGCCCCGAAACAGGCGGTCGATCGGGTGATTCGCGAACGGCGATGGCATCGAGCGCATCCGCAGCCTCTTCACCGACGCTCCACCAACCAGGTAACACCGTGTCGTCGCCAACCAGGCCGGCCAACGCTACACGAAGCACGCCTGGCTCGCAGCGTGCCAAGACTGAACGCAATCCAAATCCGGACCTCCGGTGCGGCGTCCGTGAGATGCTTCATTAACCGCAAGACGGCGTGACGCCTCATCTCAGACTCGCAGCGCGACGCGTGTTGCCACGCCTGTTTTCGCCCGACAAAAGATTTCGAGCGCTTGAGCCGCCGAGCCCAACTGCCGCTCTGGGCGGGTTGACGTGCCGGTCAAGCGCAGGCAATGTGGGCTGATGACGGGATCAGAGGTCCAGCCCTCCAGCGCAGGGCGGCGCCGAGTGACGGGGCCGATCGCATCTGCCTGCATAGGTGTCGCTCTCGTATTCCTCGCAGGGTGCTCCGGCAGCAGCACAGGCAGTGACGGTGGTGTCACCAATCCATCTGCGGCACCGCCGCGCACCCAGCCGGTGACCTTAGTCGTGAGCCGTAACTGTCGGAACGCCGAGGTGTGGGGCGTGTCGTCCGACGGGACAATCGGCGTCGGAGTAGTCACCCGCGAGTCGCAGCCCTCGAGCGATCAAGCCTCGGTAATCGACTTCGACGCGACGAGCGACACGGTCGATTTCATCGCCTATAGAGGCACCGACCTGACGAACCAACTCTGCGGCCCCTCGGGCAAACCGAACGCTGCGCGTCT
Source organism: Ilumatobacteraceae bacterium (assembly GCA_031428795.1). GTDB lineage: Bacteria > Actinomycetota > Acidimicrobiia > Acidimicrobiales > Ilumatobacteraceae > UBA668. Next base: position 15,345 of record JANOYI010000160.1, read on the forward strand.
CAAGGTCGTCAGCGGTTCTGGCAGGCTCGCGCTCGACGCTCTGGGACCTATACCGATGGGCGGGCGCCTGACGACCACCGAGTTGGTTCTCGAAGATGGAACCGTCGTCGCGCCGATGGACCTCACGGCGACATGCATCGGGTGTTTCCCGACCTAGCGCACACCTGTGGTTATTCCGGTAATCGCCCGCCCGCATGAGCGCTACGCGTGGAGAGGTGAACTTCGCTGACGAGTCTCAGTACTCGCTGCTTGTACAAAACCCGAGTCTCCCCGCTCGCTACCGCTCTGCCATGACATCAGCAGTCGAGCACGCGAAGCTACGAACCGGCGACGGCCACGGTAGGTCGAACGACGACATGGTGAAGGTGGTCAACGTCATGTGCGACCTGAAGCTGACTCCAGTCACCATGGTTCCGTAACGAAGAGCTGCCGATTTGGGCGGTTCAGCTGAACCGTTTGGCAGGTGCCGCTGGTTCGGATTGCGACGCGTCGGGTGGCGGCGTGGTTTGGCTTCGAGCTGTGACCGGTTCAGCTGAACCGCTTTGTCAGATGCGAAGTAGCGCACGGCTGCTGATGAAGATTTTCCGTTGCCTCGTTCCACCGGTCACGATCGACGTTGATCCATCGGTTCAGCTCCGCATGTGCCCGTTCGACCTGGGCCGCCTGGAGCTGAAGGTCGGTAACCGTCCTCGTTCGAGCGGCCGTGTTGCACACGACGGCGACCTTACTGGCCCGAACGGTGAGTACCGCGGCGACCATCTAGCAAGCAACGCCCGACCTGGTCGTTGATCCAGGGCCAATGGGGATGGTATCCTTACATCAGGTCCAAGGTAAGGAGATAGTGGTGGAGATCGCTGCACGGATGAGTTCAAAGGGGCAGCTAACTGTTCCGAAGGTGGTCCGGGATGCACTGGGCATCGGCGAAGGCGACAACGTCGTGTTTCGAGTCGAAGGCAATCGTGCAGTGCTGGCACGCACACCCGACTTCCTGTCACTCGCCGGAACGATCAAGGTGCCTGCCGCACTGCGCAACGCCGCCTGGGACGACGTCGTCCGCAAGACCCGCGCCGCTCGGGCTGACGCTCGCCGATGACCGCCTTCGTCGATACGAACGTGCTCGTCAGGCACCTCACGGGCGAACCGCCGGCGATGGCCGGCAGAGCCACAGCCTTCCTCGCTTCGCGCACTGAGCTGTATCTCGCCGACCTCATCGTGGCAGAAACCGTCTACGTCCTGGAATCGTTCTACAAGGCTCCGCGCCACCAGGTCGCGGAGGCCATGCGTTCGCTCGTGGCGATGCGATCGATGATGACGGTCGATCCGGCCCTGCTACTGCGAGCAATCGAGATCTACGAGTTGGATCGACTCGACTTCGCCGAGGCATACCTTGTCGCCTGCGCCGAGAGCACGGGGGTCGGCGCGGTCGCCTCGTTCGACAAGGCCATCGATCGCGTCACGACGGTCACGCGAATCGAACCCTGAGCGAACGTCGCGCAGCCTTACTCGGCGGTGGCTAGGGCTTGGATGGCGGCGAGCATTCTTGCTTCGCACAATCGCATTCGTGCCACCGTAGGTTGCAGCAATTGCGAGCCGTCTGCCTCGGAGCCTGACACCACGTGGGCGTGCAACGCGGGCCTGATGTGCTCGTAGCCAGCGGCGCCCAACTCGACCTGAAGCGCTGCGACCGCAGGGATGTCGTCGTGGATACTCAACGCCCTCGACAACATGGTGTCGCAGGAATCGAACTGGTCGCGAGCTTGCTCCAGACTGCTCCAGAACAGCTCGACCGGCTTGACGCTGTCCTTCGTGCGACGGGGCAGCACGAACATGCGGACGAACCATCTCGCGTTCGAGGCGGGTGTCGGCTTCACGGCGAGCGCGACGTCGGCCTCACGCAGTACCCCACTTCCTGTCCGCATCGCGCTCAACCCAGCGGCGATCAAACCGCTCGCGTCTCGCTGTCCCTCATTCATTGACCAACCCCTCGCGACGCATCACGCGGCCTAAAGTAACGCATCAACTGGGCTGCACCCCCGCTGGCCAGCTGTGCTACAGTTCCACCATACGGTTCTGTTCCACATCGTGGACCACCACGGGATGACAAGCGAAGGAAAGCTGATGAGCGACGGCGACGAACTTGATCTGGCATCTCTCCCTGATGATGAACTCGTCACTCAGATGCATGAGGACCTGTACGACGGCATGGGTCCGGAGATTGTCGAAGGCACCATGCTGCTGCTCGATCGTGGCTGGACCCCGGCTCGCGTTCTGAACGATGCCCTCGTCGAGGGTATGCGCATCGTCGGTATCGACTTCCGCGATGGCATTTTGTTCGTGCCCGAAGTGCTGCTCTCTGCGAATGCGATGAAGGGCGGTATGGCGATCCTGCGCCCCCTGCTGGCCGAGACGGGCGCCGAGCCCATCGGCAAGGTCGTCATCGGCACAGTCAAGGGCGACATTCACGACATCGGCAAGAACCTGGTGGCGATGATGCTGGAGGGTGCGGGTTTCGAAGTCATCGACCTGGGTATCAACACCGACGCTGACAAGTTCCTCGCTGCGCTCGACGAGCATCAGCCCGACATTTTGGGCATGTCGGCACTGCTCACCACCACCATGCCGTACATGAAGGTGGTCATCGACACACTGCAGGAACGCGGCCTCCGCGACCGGTACATCGTGCTGGTCGGCGGCGCGCCGCTGAACGAAGAATTCGGCCAGGCAATCGGCGCCGACGCGTACTGCCGCGATGCCGCAGTTGCCTCCGAAACCGCCAAGCAACTCGTCTCCGCACGGCGCGGTCGCGCCGAGCCCGCCGGCCCTTCCGTCTGAACCTGCGCGACATGGACCGGCCTCTCGTCATCGCCTGCGGCGCTCTCGTCGCCGAACTGCGGGCGGTGCTGAAGGCCAACGGCCTCACGGAACAGGTCGACGTGCGCTACCTGCCCGCAAACCTGCACAACCGACCCGACCGGATCGTGCCTGCGCTTCGTACGCTGCTCAAGGAGGTCGACCCCCTCGGCGAGCGCCCGGTGCTGATTGGCTACGCCGACTGCGGAACTGGCGGTGGTCTCGACGCGCTGCTGGCCGAGACGCCACGCCTGCGCCGACTGCCTGGCAACCACTGCTACGAGTTCTTCTCCGGCACAGCCGTGTTCGAAGCGATGCAGGACGACGAGTTGGGCACCTTCTATCTCACCGACTTTCTTGCGAAGCACTTCGACGCGCTGATGTGGCAGGGCCTCGGGCTCGACAAGCATCCGCAGTTGCTGCCGATGTACTTCGAGCACTACACGCGGGTCGTGCTGCTCTCGCAGTCCACCGACGAATCGGTAGTGGCTGCAGCCCGCGCTGCCGCCGAGCGACTCGGACTGCGCTTCGAGCACCGACACGTCGGGCTGGCTCCGTTCACCGGAGCAGTCACCGTCAACCTCACTTCCAGCCGAAAGGTGGCCTGAGCCATGTCACGTCGCGGTGGTAGTGAGGTCGTCGTCATCTTGTGGCGCGACATTCCCGCTCAGGTCAACGGCAAGGTCGGCGCCGATCGCCATCAGGTGATCCTCCCCCACCGTTTCCAGAAGGCCATCGACCGCGCAGCAATGGTGGCCGACAAGAAGACCGCTCAGGAGTACGTCGGCGAATGGCGCCGCACCAGCTATCCGCTCACCGGCGAGTTGGTCACCACCATCGACGACATCGCTGCCTCGATCGAGGTCGAGTTCACCAACGACCGGCTGCACACCCTTGTCGACAACGGCGGCTGGGACCCGGCAGCACTCGCCATCGCCGAAGCGCTGAACGACACACCAATGATCAACGACACGGCAACCGACACGACACCGATTAACGACTCCGGAGACGAATCGTCATGACTCATACCGTCATCAGCTCTGCCACCAAGGAAGTGATCATCGGCTTCGACCGACCATTCGTGATGATCGGTGAGCGCATCAACCCCACCGGGCGCAAGCTACTGGCGGAAGAGATGAAGAACGGCGACTTCAGTCGCGTACAGGCAGATGCCCTGGCTCAGGTTGCCGCCGGCGCGCACATGCTCGACGTCAACGCCGGCATTCCTTTGGCCGACGAGCCCGCACTGCTCGCTCGCGCAATTCAGCTCGTTCAGGCCGTCACAGACGTTCCGCTCTCCATCGACTCATCGATCATCGAGGCGCTGGAAGCAGGCCTCGCCGTGTACCAGGGCAAGGCGCTGGTCAACTCGGTCACCGGCGAGGACGAGCAGATGGAGCGGGTGCTGCCGCTAGTTGCCAAGTACGGCGCCGCAGTCGTCGCAATCAGTAACGACGAGACGGGCATCAGCGTCGACCCCGATGTTCGCTTCGCTGTTGCGCAGAAGATCGTTCGGCGCGCGTCGGACTACGGCATCCCCGCCAGCGACATCGTCGTCGACCCGCTGGTCATGCCGATCGGCGCAATGGGTACCGCCGGCCGCCAGGTGTTTGCGCTGCTGCGCCGCTTGGTTTCCGAGCTCAAGGTCAACACCACCTGCGGTGCCAGCAATGTCAGCTTCGGGCTGCCGGCGCGCAACCAGATCACCGGCACGTTCCTTGCGATGGCCATCAGCAACGGCATGTCGTCTGCGATCATGAACCCGCTGCACCCGGAAGTGAAGACCATCGTCATGGCTGCCGATGTGTTGGCCGGCAACGACCAGGACTGCATGGCATGGATACGCGCGAACCGCGACCCCGATGCTGCCGGTGGCGCCCGCGAGGGACGCGCCGGTGGCGGCCGCCGCGCACGGCAAGGCCAGTAAGGCACACGTGCCGCGCGTCGTCTTCACCCCGTCGGGCCTCGGTGGCGAGGTTCCCACCGGCACCACGGTGCTGCAGGCTGCGCGCGACTTTGGCGTCGACCTTGACTCGGTGTGCGGCGGTCGCGGTATCTGCGGACGCTGCCAAATTGCGTTCGAGCCCGGGCAGTACTCGAAGTGGGCCATTGACTCGACTGCCGCGGCGCTGAGCCCGTGGGGTGAGACGGAAGAGACGTACGAAGGTCGCCGCGGGATGAAGCCCGACCGCCGTCTTGGGTGCTGCGCTCAGGTACGCGACGACGTCGTATTGGATGTGCCGCCCGAGAGCCAGGTCCATCGGCCAGTGGTGCGCAAGAGTCTCGACCTCAGCGATGTCGTGCTCGACCCGGCCGTCTCGCTGTCGTACATCGAATTGCCACCAAGCGTGTTGGGTGACGCCGAGTCGATGAGCGACCTAGTGGTCGCCGAACTGTTCGTCGAGTTCGGTCGCACCGTCACCTCGTTGTCGCTGGAGGCGCTGCAGGAAGTCCACCGGGCGTTCGGCGGCCAGGACCGTGCGGCCACCGTTGCCGCCCGCGGCGAGACCGTCGTTGCCGTCTGGCCCGGGTACGTCGATCGTGTCTACGGCATTGCGGTCGACGTGGGCAGCACCACGATCGCCGGCCACCTCTGCGACCTGCTGACTGGTGAGATCCTGTCGAGCGCTGGCCGGATGAACCCGCAGATCCGCTTCGGCGAAGACCTGATGAGCCGCGTGTCGTACGTGATGATGAACCCCGGCGGTGAGCGAAACCTCACCGCGGCCGTTCGCGAGGCGCTGAACGAGTTGATCGCGGAGCTGTGCCGTGACGCCGCAGATGACGGCTCGGTCACGACCGACGACGTGTTGGAGATCGTCCTCGTCGGCAACCCGATCATGCATCACATCGTCGCCGGCATCGACCCCACGCCTCTCGGCAGGCACCCTTCACGCTGGCAACCGCCGAGGCGCTGTCCGTTCCGGCGTCAGCGTTCGAGCTGGTCGGCCGCCACGCACAGGTGTACCTGGCGCCTTGCATCGCCGGTCACGTCGGCGCCGATACTGCGGCCGTGATCCTGTCCGAGGGTCCGCACCGCTCCCCCACGATGCAGTTGCTGGTCGACGTCGGCACCAACGCCGAGATCGTCGTCGGCGACGCCGCTCGGCAGTTCGCCGCCTCCAGCCCAACAGGGCCAGCGTTCGAGGGTGCTCAGCTCAGCTGCGGCCAGCGCGCAACTGCCGGCGCGATCGAGCGGGTACGCATCGACCGAGACACGCTCGAGGCACGCTTCAAGGTGATCGGCAGCGACCTGTGGAGCGACGACGACGGCTTTGCTGCCGACACCGAGGGTCTCGAGATTTCCGGCATCTGCGGGTCGGGTATCATCGAGGTGATCGGCGAGATGTATCTCTCAGGCATCATCGATACCGACGGCGTCGTGCAGGGTTTCGCCGCAGAGCGGTCGTCGCGAGTTGTCCAGGATGGTCGAACCTTCAGCTACGTCGTGCACGAGGCCGACGGCGTACGCCTGGCCATCACGCAGAACGACGTGCGTGCCATCCAGTTGGCGAAGGCTGCGCTGCGCGCCGGGATCGACCTGTTGTTTCAGCACGCGGGCGTCACCGAGGTCCACGACATTCGTCTGGCCGGCGCCTTCGGCAGCCACATCGACCCGGTGTACGCGCTCGTACTCGGCCTCGTGCCGGACTGCCCGGTGCAGTACGTCCGCTCTGTGGGCAACGCCGCGGGCGCGGGTGCGGTGCGAGCTCTGCTGTCGGTCGCTGCCCGTCGCGAGATGGAAGCTGCCGTGCGCAACGTCGTCAAGGTCGAGACCGCCACCGAACCCGACTTCCAGGATCTGTTCGTGGCCGCGATGGCGTTCCCCCACGCCAGTGCGCCCGCCACACACCTGTCCGCCGTGGTCACACTGCCCGCGCCGATCAGCTCGGCCGACAACGCAGAACGCGGCGGCCGACGACGCCGACGTGACCAGCCAACACCGACTCCTACGGAGGAATCATGAGCGATACGACTGCAGCACCGGAACACAGCTCTGGTGGCCGCCGCTCGGGTGGTCGCGCCGGTCGCGCCGCGATGCGGGCCTCGCATGTGATCGAGCGAGTGCCGTACCTGACGCGCACGCTGAAGCCGTTCGAGGTCGCGAGCGAAGAGACCCTCGCGCTCATCGAGTACACCGCGGACACGGTGCTCGAAGAGGTCGGCATCGAGATTCGTGACTACCCCGAGGCACTGCCCATCTTCAAGGCTGGCGGCGCCGAAGTCGACGGCACGCGAGTCCGCTTTCCACGCGGCCTGTGCCGCGAGATCGTCTCGAAGAACGCGCCGGCCAGCTACGTGCAGCACGCTCGCAACCCGGCGCACAACGTGGTCATCGGCGGCAACAACACCGTCTTCGCACCGAACTACGGCAGCCCGTTCGTGCACGACCTCGACAACGGCCGCAGGTACGCCACGCTCACCGACTTCCAGAACTTCGTGAAGCTGGCGTACATGTCGCCGTGGCTGCACCACAGCGGCGGCACGGTCTGCGAGCCGGTCGACGTACCGGTCAGCAAGCGTCACCTCGACATGGTGTATTCCCATCTCAAGTACAGCGACAAGCCGTTCATGGGTTCAGTCACTGCCGGCTCCCGCGCTGCCGACAGCGTCGACTTGGCTCGTATCGGTTTCGGTGGCGACCTTCAGGACCGCACGGTGATGACCAGCCTGATCAATGCCAGCTCGCCGCTGGTGTGGGACGGCACGATGCTGGCCGCTGCGCAGTGCTACGCCGAGAACAACCAGGCCTGCATCATCACCCCGTTCATCCTGGCGGGCGCGATGGCTCCGTCGACGAGTGCCGGAGTAGCGGTGCAGACCCTCGCCGAAGCGTTGGCCGGCATGACGTTCACACAGCTCGTGCGGCCGGGAGCCCCTGTCGTCTTCGGCTCGTTCGCCAGCTCGATGAGCATGCAGACCGGTGCCCCCACCTTCGGCACGCCCGAACCGGCGATGGTGCTGTACACGATGGCCGCGCTCGCCCGGCGGCTTGGTGTTCCGTTCCGCTCGGGCGGCTCGCTGACGGCCTCGAAGCTGCCCGACGCGCAGGCCGCGTACGAGAGCGCCAACACGTTGCAGCCCACCGTGCTCGGCGGCGTCAACTTCGTGTTGCACGCCGCGGGTTGGCTGGAAGGTGGCCTGGCCATCGGCTACGAGAAATTCATCCTCGACTGCGACCAACTGGGCATGATGACGACGTTCGTCAAGGGCCTGGACGCCAGCGAAAACGGCCTCGCTCTCGACGCCTTGCGCACCAATCCGCCCGGCAACCACTTCCTCGGCACGGCACACACGCTGGCCAACTTCGAGACCGCGTTCTACCGAAGCGACACAGCGGACAACAACAGCTTCGAGCAGTGGAACGAGGAGGGTGGCCTCGATGCCTCCCAGCGCGCCAACGCAATTTGGAAGCGTCGGCTCAACGAGTACGAGCCGCCGGCGCTCGACGACGCGATCGACGAAGAACTGATGGCCTTCGTCGAGCGTCGCAAGTCGGAACTTCCCGACGAATTCGCCTAACCCGAACACACTACGAACAGCACCAAGACAGGACGACAACGATGTCGACGCAGCATTCCCTCATCGCCGATGCACGGTACGAAGTGATCCCGATGAAGAATCTCGAATCACAGATCGAGCACATTCCCGCAGGAGCGTCGGTCTCGGTGACCTGCAGTCCGGCGAAGGGTCAGCAGGCAACGCTCGACCTCACCGCCCGCCTCGTCGACCTCGGCCACCTCACTGTGCCGCACATCTCCGCGCGGCTGACGCCCGACGCCGCAGCCGTGAAGAAGCTTTCGGAGTTCTGCCGCAGCCATGCCCTCAAGGAAGTGTTCTTGATCGCGGGCGACGCGCCCGAACCCGTGGGCGACTACGACGGTGTCGTTCCCTTCCTGCGCGACTTCCTCGACACCGACCACGGCCTCACGCGCATCGGCATCACCGCCTATCCCGACGGCCATGCCCTCATCGATGCAAAGGTGGTGCACGAAGCGCTCCACGCCAAGCAGGCGCTGCTGGAGGAGGCCGGCATCCCCGGCTTCGCCAGCACGCAGATGTGCTTCGACCTCGGCGTGTGGAAGCAGTGGGCCACAACCGAGCGCGACGCGGGCTTCAAGCTGCCGCTACACATCGGTGTGCCCGGCGTGATCGACCGTGCGAAGTTGTTCTCGATGGGTATGCGGTTGGGCATCGGCAACAGCATGCGGTTCGTCAAGAAGAACGGCGGCGTGCTGGGCCGCTTGTTCAAGCCCGGCGGCTACGACCCCAACAAGCTGATCACTCCGCTGAGCAAGCAGGCTCAGGAACTCAACATCGAGGGTCTCCATCTGTTCACGTTCAACAACGTACAAGCCACCGTCGAATGGCAAAACCGCATGTTGGAGCGCCTGTCCTAGCCGTCGGCTACCTCGGTCGGACACGAAACGGACACAACAGCTTTCAGCCCCGCCTCGAGAGCCCGGCGCGTCACGTCGGTTGACGAGGGCCACAGGTGGGCGTACGTGTCCAGTGTCGTGCTCGCCTTCTCATGGCCGAGCTGCTCCTGCACGGCCTTCACGCTGGCGCCCTGGTCGATCATCACGCTGGCCGCGTAGTGCCTCAGGTCGTGCGGTGAACGATCGACAACCTTGGCGGACTCGG
>JANOYI010000161.1:0-4021 GCA_031428795.1 Ilumatobacteraceae bacterium
AGATCACCATCGAACTGATGCCCAACGGCGAAGCCATCTTCACCACCTTCGACGGCACACGCACCCACACCTACCCACGCGGCGCACCACCCACACGCGGCCCCGACTGACCACCGAACAGCCGACGCGTTACAACCCAACCAGTGCAACCATCGCGGCCCAGCCGCGGTAGTTGCGCGTCTGCTCCCGACACCACATCTGAAAGAGGAGAACCAGTGCAAAGGGTGCCGGCTGGGCAGCACCGGACTGACCCGGCGTAGCGTCACTCAGCGTCCGTTCAAGAGCAATCGCTTTCGGCCCCGAGCGACTCTCGTGTCGGCTCAATTCTTAAAGCGGAGAACCAAAACAAGCAATGCAGCCATGGCGGCAGCGAGTCCCGCGCCGTCCGCAGTGCCGACCCCGTCCCGTTCAAGAGCATCAGTTCAAAACGCCCGGCGCGGGCGGCCCGACAGCTCTCCGAATCGTCCGCCAAGGGCGCCGCTTGGAATGCTGTGCGGCATGAGCGAGACACTCGAAGAGCTTGATGCGTGGTTGGCGGAGAACTGGGACCCTGAGCTGACGGTGGCCGAATGGTGGCAGCGCCTCGGGTCGTCGGGGTGGGCGGCGCCTGCGTTGCCGACCAATGCGTACGGCAAGGGCCTCGCGCGCAACGACGCGATCGCTGTCGGCAACAGAATCGTCGCCCACGGCGCAGTCGCCGCTCCCGGTGGGTTGGGCATGTTGCTGGCCGCGCCGACCATCGCGGTGCATGGGTCGCAGGAGCAGATCGACCGCTACGTGTTACCGATCGTCACCGGGCAGCAGGCGTGGTGCCAGCTGTTCAGTGAGCCTGGCGCGGGCAGCGACCTGGCCGGACTCAGCTGCAAGGCGATCAAGGACGGCGACGAATGGATCGTCAACGGCCAGAAGGTGTGGACCAGCGGCGGCCAGGTAGCCGACATGGGCATGCTCATCGCTCGCACCAACCCCGACTCGCCCAAGCACCAGGGCATCACCTGGTTCGCCTGCGACATGCATCAGGAGGGCGTCGACATTCGCCCGCTCAAGGAGATGACCGGGCGTGCACTGTTCAACGAAGTCTTCCTCAGCGACGCCCGCGTGCCCGACGACGCCACCATCGGCGGTCTCAACAACGGCTGGGCAGTGGCAAATACGACGCTGATGTTCGAGCGTTCGGGGCTCGGTGCCGGCGGCCACAGCGCCGCGGCATCGGCCGGTGCTGGCACGGTCATCGGCGACCTACCGAAGCGCGTTGGCGATTTCGTTCGCCCGGCCGGCCCGTCGGGTGGCGGCGGCGGTGGTGGCGCTATGGCAGCTGGCGCAATGACGATGTTCAAGCACATGGCGACTGCCGCGGGCGTACAGAACGACCCGACTGTTCGCCAAGAAATGATGAAGCTGCACACGCTGCACGAGGTTGGCCGCATGTTGGCGCTGCGCCTGAAGGCGGAGAAGGCTGCGGGTCGCGACATCGCCGGCGCACCGAACATCGCCAAGCTGTCGATGAGCGAGATCATGCGCCAAAGCCGTGACCTTGGCCTTCGCCTGGCTGGCGCGGGTGGCATGTTGCACGCGTACAACTCGGCGGATCGCAAGGAACTCGACGCGGCAACTGGCAACCCGATGCTGGCCTTCGTCACCGAGATGGCGCTGTTCGCGCAGGGCCCGCCGATCTACGGCGGCACCGACCAAGTGCAGCGCAACATCCTCGGCGAGCGTGCTCTCGGCTTGCCCAAGGAGCCGAACAACGACCGCACGATGAGCTGGAGCGAACTGCCCAAAAACGGGTGATCCGGCTGCCGTCGCTCGCCAGCGACGAGACTGTGCGGCATGGAGCAACGCTATTGGCCGCGTAGTCACGACGAGCTGAGCAAGAGCCCCATTCAGGTGCGCGTCGCAACCGTCGAAGGCCTCTTCAATCCAATGGACCCCACGCCGCTGGATGAGCGCTCGCTCAACATCGAGGTGGCCGACTGGATCGAGGAGTGGGCGGAAGACTTCGACAAGGACCACGAGCTGTCGGTCGAGGTCTACGTCGCCGACGGCAACCTTGGTGGCCGTCAGGACGCCATCGTCAACGGGCTACACAATCACTTCGAATACCGCGCCTGGCAGTCAGGTCGCCAGCTCAGCAAGTTGCTCCGCGAAGGTCGCATCAGCCTGCTCATCGGCATCTGCGCGATCACGGGCTTCAACCTGCTGTCGAAGGCGATTCGTTCCAGCACCAACCCGGTGGTCGAGATCATCCATGAGGGTCTCTCGGTGCTGGGTTGGGTGTCGATGTGGAAGCCGCTCGAGATCTTCCTTTTCGACTGGTGGCCCATCCGCCGCGAACGCCGGGCATGCCGTCGCCTGGCCGAAGCCAACGTCACGTTCCCGGCGGTGGCTCCCCGTTGAGCCGACGCCGCAGCTCGACGTAGACGTGCTGACCGGCAATGCCCGCCAACTCCTCGGCGAGCGAGTCGACTACCGCTGAAGTCCCGACGTACGCATCGGGTGCCTCCGTGCAGCACCACGCCATCGTGTTGCCGTCATCACCCCAGTCGGCTCGCGTCCAGCGGCGCACGGTCGCATGCTCCACGCCGTCGGGTTGCATCTCCCAGTCGACTCGCACCGGCAGCTGCCAGCAGACGGATGGCTTCCAGTCGATGGGAGATTCGCCCGCATCGTCGGCAGCGAGGTGCAGCGCACATCCGGCGCCACCAGCGAACCCTGGTCGGTTGAGGAAGATGCACGCGCCGTCGACGACCTTCGTATTCGAACGTGTCGCATCGGAGAACACATCGTCCGCGTCGACGGCTGAGGCGTGCTGCCACAGCTCTGGCGGGATCGTGGAGGCGAGCGCGGAGACGGTCATCGCCTCTTCGAGATCGGTCAGCTCGGCGCCCACTGAACAGCAGCCCTGCTGCAACTCTTCGGCCGGATGATCAAGGATTCCCTTGCACCCGCGACCCCAGATGCACGTCCAGTTCGATCGCATGAACTCGGGCTCGAAGCGCCACAGCGTCTCGCCATCGGGAACCTCGATGAACCCATCGCCCGTCTCCGTGTCATCCACGGAAACGAGCGTACTGCGACGCTCAAGGGGTGGTCGTCGGCGCAGGGGTGGTCGTCGCCATGATCGTCGTCGTTGGCGCTGGTGCCAACCGATCCCAGTAGTCCCGCCCGACGACCAGCACTACCGCGGCCGCATCCGGAAGTTCGCGAAGGATGACCTCTGGGTCCCATGTGTCGAAGGTATCGATGCCGAACAGTTGGCTGGCGCTCACAGCGGCAGCGCCCGCTTGGTCGCCGAGTGATATCAGCATGGTGCGCTGCTCGACGCGACTCGATGGAATGATCACGACATCCGTCTCGGGCACTAGGAGGCCGAAGCGCTGCATGGCGTCCGTTGCGGCGAAACCGCCTTCTCCCGTCGCATCGACGACGACGAACTGACCAGGCAAAAATGGTGCAAGCGTCGTGATCGGTGCGACCATCTCGAAGGACGTCGTGGCCGGATAGTTGCTGGCCGAGACAGCGACTGGTTCGCAGTACTCGAAGTAGGTGTAGCCCTGGTCGTCCATACCGTTGTTACCGAGGCAGCGGAACTGGCCGGACGGGGTGCACCCCGAGGAGTTGGACAACGTGGTGGTGGTTGCCTCAGAGGGGAATGTCGTGGCGACCAAGTCGAGCGTCGAGGAGGCGTTTTCAAAGGAATTTTCGAAGGTGATCGTCGTCTCCGTCGTCGGTGCGACTTCGGTGTAGCCACACATTGGCCCGGCCTCGGTCATCGCCCATGTCGAGGTCGCTTCGTCGCCAGCTATGCCTGTCTCCGAGCTGCCTCGAGAAGCCAACACTGCCACTCCGCTGACACCCAACATGGCGGTGGCGCCGACGACGCCGCCCACTCGGCGGCGTTGGTGACGGCGGGCTCGGTGGCGGACGTCCACCATGGATGGACTGCTGCCACCGCCACGCGGGCGGCTTTCGAAGGCGCCCTGCAACAGGCGGTCCATCTCGTTGTCCTGAACGTTGTCGT
>JANOYI010000162.1:0-3172 GCA_031428795.1 Ilumatobacteraceae bacterium
AGCCCTGGCCGAGATTGATGCTGTTGGTCGCCACCGCAATACCCGACATCTCAGCGAAGATCGTGGTGCCGAACCCTTGCAGCTTCGACGTCAGATACGGCTCTCGTGGCGACGGCACAGCAGCAGGCTAGGACATCGTGCCTGTCACAAGGATGGTGGGTGCCGACATGAACTCGGGGTACCGCGAAACAGCTCTCCGTAGTAAAGTAGAAGTGATTTTTCTATACTAAGGGCGCTGAAGGGGTCGCCATTGGGAAAGGACCCTCTACTACGGACCACGTTGCGCTGTCTGCTAGTAAAGAAATCATCCGATCTTTTACCTAACCCAATCGAAAAGGCCGCCAACATGAAACCGATGAGATCACACCCCAGATCTGGGCAAATGGTCCGCCAGCTCGAAGGTTACAACGCCTTCGAGCCAGCGAACCTACCTCCGAAGCCAGCTGTCGCATTCGACAACGAGCTCGTCACGTTGCTCTCGGCAGCAGACACCGCTGTTGGGCGGCTCGACGGGTTGGCCAGGACGTTGCCGGATGCGGACCTGTTCCTCGCCATGTACGTGCGTCAGGAGGCCTTGCTGAGCTCGCAGATCGAGGGCACCGAGTGCACGATGGACGACATCCTCGCCTTCGAACTGCGCCCCGATTCCGGCCCAAGCCTCGATGTGGGAGAGGTGGTCAACTATGTCGCAGCTCTTCGGCGCGGCGTCCAACTCCTACCGGAGCTTCCGCTGTGCAACCGGCTGCTCAAGGAGATGCATGCCGTCCTTTTGCGCTCCGGCCGCGGGGCGGACAAGTCTCCCGGTGAGTTCCGCCGCACACAAAACTGGATCGGCCCTGCCGGGTGTTCACTCACCACGGCAAGCTTTGTGCCGCCACCGCGGCACGTCATGGAGTCGGCGATGACGGCGCTCGAGAGTTTCGTCAACGAGTCACGACTCCCTGTGCTCGTCACCGCTGGCCTTGCCCACGCCCAGTTCGAGACAATCCATCCGTTCCTTGATGGGAACGGTCGAACAGGGCGGATGTTCATCTCGTTGCTGCTCCACGAGCGCGAGGTTCTGGCCAAGCCTGTGCTGTACCTCAGTAGCTTTCTGAAACGTCATCAAGCCCGATACTTTGACCACCTCACTGCCGTGCGTCACGACGGCGCTTGGGAAGCGTGGCTCAAGTTCTTCCTAGAGGGTGTCGCTGAGTCTGCACGCGGCGCTGCATCCACTGCGGGAGCAATCCATCTGCTTCGCGAGGCTGACCGGGCGGCCGTAGTCGAAAATGGTCACCGTCAGGACGTAGCTCTTCTCGACGCCTTGTTCCGCCAACCCCTCACCAACAGCGCATGGGTTCAGCGCGAGCTCGGCGTGACCGCCCCGACAGCCAACAAGGCCTTGGAGCGCCTCTGTGAGCTGAACATCGTCCGGGAGATCACAGGTGCCAAGCGTGGGCGCGTCTACCGGTATGACTCCTACCTTGCGCTGTTCGAAACGGTCGCTTCAGTTGCACTCGACGACACTCACAGCTGAAAGGTCACAGCGGCGGGCCAACGGCACCGATGCGCCAGAGGGGCATCGGGATACACAAGGCGGCCCGTGACACCTGGCCGACGATGACGGGCAACGCGGGCACGATCAGTCGACCAGGTTCTCGGGGCCGAAACTGTGGGGCAGCAACTCGTCGAGCGTGAACGTCCGACGAAGGCCTTCCGGACCGCACGAATAGATCGGCGTGTCCAGCGCGGCGAACTCGCGGATCTTCTGACGGCAGCCGCCGCAGCAGGTGCCGATCATCTCGCCGTTGCTGATGGTGAGCACCTCCACGATGGTCCGTTCGCCAGCGGTGATCATCGCCGCAATCGCGCTGGTCTCTGCGCACCATCCTTGCGGGTAAGCGGCATTCTCGACGTTGGCGCCTGCATACACGCGGCCGCTCTCGCTGCGCACCGCTGCCCCCACCGGATAGCGGCTGTACGGCGCGTGCGCATTGCCATGGGCTACGAGCGCCGCGTCGAACATCTCCTGTTGTGCGGCTGTCATCGAGGGTCCAGTCATCGCGTCGACTGTACCTACGGCGTAGGCGACAACTGGGCCGAGATCGTCCAGTCCTCGGAGATGGTCAGGTTCCACTCGCCAACCATGAGGTCGCTGCCGGGTTGCAGCAACTCCGTGTACGGCGGCTCGCCAACCATCGGGACGATCGGAGCAAGAGCGCCGTCGACAATCTGCACAGTGTGCACTGCAATACCGTCGGCCGGCAGATGGTCGTTCAGTCCATCAGCAGTGAGCAATTCAACGGAGTACAGCATGCCGTCGCCGGCGTCGAGCAGGACGAGGCGCCAGCCACCGTCGCCGTTCGACGGCGCCAGCTTGCCGGCGACTTCGCCGGCGGTGACGATCGCTTGGTCGGCGGGCAGCCAACCCGCAAGGAACAGGTTGATGGCCAACGTCGCGGGCGCATCACGGCGGAGCGGATCAATCTCGCGAGGTGCCGCGCTGTTGCTCATCACGTCGAGCCCACTCAGGTAGTTGCCGGCCTCGTCGATGCCGCTGTGCGCCCAGCCAAGCGAATGACCGATCTCGTGCTCCACGAGGTCCATCGGCGGATTGTCACCCCAGGCCGGATGGAAGTCGCTGGCGCCGACGTATGCGACGCGCCGAGTTGTCGCGATCGAGCACGCACCACTTGCAGGACACGGGTCGCCGACGCTGCCGAATCCGCCCGGCTGGTCCGCACCGTGCTCCGCGTCGGCGACCACTAGCACCGCTTCTGTGTCGTCGCCAGCACTCGCGATCGCAGTATCAATGCACGCCTGCGGTTCATCGTCGGCCGCAATGGTGACCTCGCCGCCAGCGGTGAACACCGGCCGATACTCGCCGTGCGAGATCGTGTCGAAATACGCAGGCACGGCCGCGTTCACGACGTCGGTGACACCCTGCGGGGTCAGCTCCAACCGCAGTGGCAGGCCGCCGTAGATGGCGGCCGTCGAGTCGAGCGGCACGTGGCAGATCCACACCTCGAAGTCGTCGTTGCCGATGGTTCGGGTACCACCCGCGGAAGGGGTCGCCAACAATTCAGCGAGCAACGCTGGCAGCTGCTGCGGCGTTTCCGGACTTGTGGGTTTGTCATTGTTGCACCCACTGACCACCGTCGTGACGAACACAGCGCCCGCCAATGTGTTG
>JANOYI010000163.1:0-5871 GCA_031428795.1 Ilumatobacteraceae bacterium
TGGACGTCGGCACGGCGGCGCGCCAGCCACCGCCAGTCGTCGAGATCGCGGCCGGCCAGCGCCAGCAGCCGCCGGCGGCGCTCGTCCTTCACGTCGAACGTTTCGAGTACTTCCGGGCTGACGTCGGCCGCGAACCGCGACAACAGCGCCGCCCAAGCAGTGATCGGGGCGAGTGCCCGCCCACCATGGGGTTGGCGCACATGGCGATACGCAGCAAGCGAGATCGGATCGACCAGCCACACAGGGCCGACCTTCGTACCGGACAGCTCGCCAGCAGCTAGCAGTGCGCGTACGCGCTGAACGTTAACCCCCAGCAGCGCTGCCGCGTCAGCCACGACCATCTGATTGTCGATCATGCTCATGATCTCACACTACTATAGCGCTGTCGCTCTAATAGTGTGGGTCCATGAAACCTCTGAGCGGCGGATCAGGATGCGGGCCGGAAGGACGCCGAGCAACGGTCTTCGCCGACGGGGTCGCTTCCTGCGGTTAGTACAACCAACAGGCCGGGTTGGTTGGTGCCGGACTCGTTTGGTTGTCGACGGTGCCGGTCAGGGCGGCGCACGCTCCTTCGCTGAGTTGGCCAACGCCGCGATGGTCGCTGAGCAGCGAGCCGACCCGTACGCCTGATTCGGTACCGAACGCCCGGGCTTCTACTGGCGGTATCCGACGAATTTGAGATCTTGATCGCTCGGGCCGCCGAAGTAGATGCACAGCGAGCCTTAAAAGCAGACCGTACGTGGTGTGTCGGGGCGCGTTGCGCTTGCGGGCGACAGGGAATTCAGAGCGCCGCCCGCTTGGGCGTGGCAAGCTGGTGCTGTGACTACCGACCTGCTCGAGCGGATCATCGTCGATCCGGCAATCTGTTTCGGCAAGCCGACCATTCGCGGACATCGTCTTTGGGTCTCGCTGATTCTCGGCCACCTCGCCGAGGGATGGACCGTCGACGCGGTACTCGCCGAATTTCCACAGCTCGAAGTCGATGACGTGCGGGCTTGTATTGCCTACGGCGCCAAACTCGCCGATGTCCGGTTCGCCGACCTCGACGCTGCCGGGTGAAGTTCAAGCTTGACGAGAACCTGGGCGAGAGCGTCCGTCGACAGCTCGCCGCCGCAGGCCACGACGTGTCCACCATCGTCGACCAGCAGATGGCGGGCGCTACGGACCCCGTCGTGTATCGCAGATGCGCCGATGAAGGTCGCGTGCTTGTCACGCTCGACCTTGACTTTGCCAACCCGTTCGTGTTCGACCCGCGCCCCACGGCCGGGATTATCGTGCTGCGGTTGCCGAGGATGCACGGACCGAGCGACGTCGCCGCAGTGGTGGACCAGTTGGTGATCGTTGCAGCGGATCGCGAAGTAGAGGCGGCGCTGTGGATCGTCTCGGTTCGCGGAGTTCGCCGCTTCGTTCCGCCCAGCGCCTGAATTTACCCATCGCAGGCACCGCGCGCCGCGACGCGGAAGCGGCGGGACCGCGTACTACTTTTTGATTTCTCGCGTACTTCTCCTGACTTTCGCAGTGCCCGGCGTGCCATATCCGTGCCACAACGGAGCAGAAAAGGGCATCACAGGGCAACACTGGTGGAACTGAATAACACCGCTGAGCTGGTCTTTTTCAAATCAGTGCAGGTCACAAAACCGCCCGAATCGATTTCCCAAGCTGAGAACGCGGGTTCGATTCCCGTCACCCGCTCCATAGAAAGACCAGCTCAGAGTCGGTACGCCCCACCGACGAGCACCCAATCGGTCGGCTGCAGGTGGCGGGCAAATTGCGCCAAGTGCGCCCACAGCTGCCATGCCGGCGTGCTGCCGGTCTTCAGGGGCACCGGTGTCTGGGTGAGTCGTTTGCTCATCGGCAGTCTCGGCTCGCTCTCCGGAACAGCGCACGTCCGGCCGCGCTCGTTCGCTCGTCGCGGTCCTCGATCAAGTCGACCGCTATCGCCAGATCGGTTAGCGGCGAGCCGAGCACCACAGCGAGCTGGGCGCCTTCAAGTGCGACGGCGCGCAAGGTCACGTCGCCGTCCTCGGCAGGACGCAACTTGAATTCTCTGACCAGACGCTCGATGGTCGACCGTGCCGCGTACGCATCGAATCTCGCGGATGTCTCGGTGAGCCCCGCGGCCTCCGCAGTGGTGGCCGACAACCCGGCGCGGACCAGCCCTGGCGTCGCTCTGAGACGCTCCAGATACGCGGGGCGTGTGTCGTAACGATGGACGTCGGCACGGCGGCGCGCCAGCCACCGCCAGTCGTCGAGATCGCGGCCGGCCAGCGCCAGCAGCCGCCGGCGGCGTTCGTCCTTCACGTCGAACGTTTCGCGTACCTCCGGACTGACGTCGGCAGCGAACCGCGACAACAGCGCCGCCCACGCCGTGATCGGGGCGAGTGCCCGCCCACCATGGGGTTGGCGCACATGGCGAAACGCGGCAAGCGAGACCGGATCGACCAGCCACACAGAGCCGACCTTCGTACCGGACAGCTCGCCAGCAGCCAGCAGGGCGCGGACGCGCTGAACGTTCACCCCGAGCAGCGCTGCTGCGTCAGCCACGACCATCTGGTTGTCGTTCATGCTCATCATCTCACACTACTATAGCGCTATCGCTCTAATAGTGTGAGTCCCTGAAACCTCTGAGCGGCGAATCAGGATGCGGGCCTGAGGACGGTGAGCGACGGTCTTCGCCGACGGGTCGCTTCCTGCGGTCAGTACAACCGTCAGGCCGTCTGGGTTGGCGCCGGACTCGTTTGGTTGTGCGTTGGCTTCGAACTCGACGCCGTCGACGGTGCCGGTCAAGGCGGGCGACTAGAATTCGGAACGCCGCCCGCTTTGGAGTGGCAAGCCGATGCTGTGACTGGCGACCTGCCCGCGCGGATAACCGTCGATCCGGCAATCTGCTTCGGCAAGCCCACCATTCGCGGACATCGTCTTTGGGTCTCGCTGATTCTCGGCCACCTCGCCGAGGGATGGACTGTCGACGCGGTACTCGTCGAATTTCCACAGCTCGAAGTCGATGACGTGCGGGCTTGCATTGCCTACGGCGCCCGACTCGCCGATGTCCGGTTCGCGGAGTTCGCCGCTTCGTTCCGCCGAGCACTTGACTACCTGTCGAAGACCCTCACTAGGGTCCGGTTCGAGAGCTACGGAAGCTTGCGGCCGACGCAGTTTGAACGCGTCGTTCAGCGGGTACTGCGGGCCTGATGAAATCGCTTCTCGGGTCGCTGCTCTTCGACAGGGTCGATGTTGCTTCGCTGCCTGCTATCCAGGTGCCAACCAGGCGGACAGTGGTCGTTGTGCCTCATCCTGACGACGAGTGCCTGGCCACGGGTGGCCTCATCGCTCGCCAGCGCGACCTCGGGATCGAGGTGGTCGTCGTTGCGGTGACCGATGGCGAGGCGGCGTACGACCATTGGAACGGCGAATCGCTTGCCGTCGTGCGTCGATCGGAGCAATCGGCAGCTCTACGCGCACTGTCCGCCAGCGAACCCGTGCGCCTCGGACTGCCGGACAGCGGGGTGGCCGAACACGTCGGAGCGCTCATTGCGGAGCTCGAGCGGGTGCTGCGACCAGACGATTTGCTGGTTTCCCCGTGCCTCGACGACTGGCATCCCGACCACGTGGCTTGCGCCCTCGCTGCCCGAGCAGTGGCGCGGAGCCACCGCGGAGTGATCTGGTGGGGATCGATGTTCTGGATGCATCACTTTCCGCCGGCTCAGCTGCCGGGCTGCATCGCCGCACTCACACTCACCGACGACGAGGTTGAGCGGCGTTCGGACGCACTCGCGTGCCACACCTCGCAGCGCTCCACCACCGAGGGTTCGCCAGTTGTCGACGATGAACGGTGCGCCCACCTGCTGGCGCCCGTCGAGCTCTACGTGGTCCCAGCCAGCTCGCACGCAAGCTGACCGAGACGGGCTAGGTCTCGCTCTCCACCGTGCTGGCGAACATAGAGCTGCACCTCCGCCACCCTTCGGGCCACTTCTCCGTCGAACGCAAGAAGTCGTGGACCAAAGGCGCGCCCAAAGTGATCGATGACGGCCGTGGCGGCACGTTCGACGTTGGCACGCAACGCTCCGGCGATCCGCTCGGCGGCACTCGCATCGTTCGCAGTCGCGTCGATTTCCGCGCCGGCCGCGTCGAGCATTGCGGAAAGCTGCCAATCGAGCGCCGCCAGCGCACCAAGGTGGGCAAGTCGGTGCGGGTCGGCGGGACACGCCGCACCCTCGGCGAGCGCGATGCGAACAAGTCCCCGCGCGCCACCAGCCCAGCACGCCGCCGGGCCACACGCCCCTTGCCAGAAACCCGGACGCGACAGGTACCAGCCATCACCGCCGATTCGTGCGTCAGTCGGCAGCGCCACGTCGTTGAAGTACGTCGCGCCAGTGCACGTGGAAGCAAACGCTGGCGCCCGCCACACCCCAAGATCGGCGACGATGCCATCGGCACTCAGGTCGACATCGACAAGCCATCGAGCCGAGCCACAGCGGGCGTGGACGAGCGCTCGATCGATGAGGCCAACCCCCGAACAAAACGGAAGGCCGCCCTCGAGAACAATCCTGCCATCGCTCTCGCGCACCTCAAGTCGGCGCTCGCCGTCCTCAGCGGCTCACACGCCATACACCGCATGAGGCATCGCACGGCGGCCCGCCTCGACCAAGATCGCCACGGCGTCGGTGTGCGCCTCGGCAAGCCTGCCCAGCGACACATCGCAATCGGCAATGCGGGCAAGCCGGTGCAGACGCTCGCTGGTCGAACCACCGCCGGGAACTGGCAGGTCGAGCGCGCCGGAGTCGTGCAATTTGCGCAGGCGTGTGGCGAGCTCTGCAGGGTTCATCGCACAGGCTCGGTGCGTTCCCACACGTCCAAGACGAAGCCGTCGCGGCGGGGATCTTCCACCCGTTCGTGATGGATGTGGCGCAGCCCGACCACGCAACTCAAGACACGATGCACGTGGTCGCCGCTGAGCACGTGGTCAGGCGAAGTGCCGATCCAGTGCGCGGCGATCAGGCGTCCACCAGGGGCAACCAGGCGCTCCAAACGCTGGCTCAGCAGGATCAGCGAAGAGATGAAGAAGTAGTAACCGAGTTCACTGAACACCACCGTGTCGAACGGGCCGTCGGGCAGATCGCCCGGCAGCACGCCCGTGGACACGTCGACATTCGCGACGTCCGCACAACGTTCCCGAGCCAGTACGACCGCCGTCGGCGAAGCGTCGCACGCGGTGACATGTTCGCAGTGGTCGGCCAGTTGCCGCGTGAGCACGCCGACCGAGCAACCCGGCTCGAAGACGGTGCCACCGGAGGGCACGTGCTGTATGACATGCCGATACCGCATGAGCTCGTAGGGGTCGGTGGCAAAACCCCACGGGTCGGCATCACGACGGTATGCGTCGTCGAACGTGTCCTGAGCTGTCATCGCTCGAGCAGGGCCAAACCGGTAGCGAACCCGCCGATGACTCGGCTTCGGGTTCGTGCGCTCGTTCGAACGGTGAGCGCTGGATCCTGCCGAAGTCGATTGCCACCCGCGTGCAACGAGTTCCACAGGAGGTGGTCCTCACCCACCCGGACGCCCATCGCCCAACCGCCAGCCGCGAGGTAGGCATCGGCACGAACTCCGAAGTTCGCACCGTGCACATGCCGGTGCGAATCCTCTCCCAGGTCGTACGAATCCAAGAAGGCCTCATAGACCGTCGGATCGGTGCGTTCAGGGTCGAGATCGACGATCCCCGACACCGCGTCGCAATGTTCGGCCAAATCGATCTGTCGGCGACACCAATCGTCGGGGACTTGGCAGTCGGCGTCGGTATTGGCGATCCAGACCTGCCGGTGAGGGCTGCCCGACCGGGATAAGCCAAGCGCGACTGCACTCGCGCGTGCGCTT
>JANOYI010000164.1:0-3546 GCA_031428795.1 Ilumatobacteraceae bacterium
CTCTGGCACTGTCGGCTACTACGACCGTCGCATCGTGAATGCGCATGTGACGCTGCGCGAGGAGAGCCCGGGCAACGGCTTCGTCAACGGCCACGCGATGGTGCACTCGCGCTACATGCCGCGCATCGAGAATGACGGCACCGACAGCTACAGCGAACTGGTGACCATGAGCGGTCGCGATGTGGAGCTGGGGCAGGCATGGAGTGGCGACGCCGAATTGGAACTGTTGCCCAGCCCGGTCGAGGAAGTTGCCCGCCTGGAAGTTCGAGAAGTCATCGGCGGTTACTGGCGCAGCGTGGCCACCACCTTCGCCGGGGGTACGACTTTGTTGAGCGACACAACGGCAACGGGTGCACCGTGAGCGCTGGCCCCGACTTCGACCGCGACAACAACGGAAACGGCAACGGCAACCGCAACCCGATCTTCGGCAGCGCGAACCTCGACATCGTCGACCCCGACTCGTACCTGGCCGGCTTTCCACACGCGACGTTCAAACGGTTGCGCGACGAGCAGCCGCTCAGCTGGTGGCCGGAACACGATGGCGGCAAGGGCTTCTGGGCCGTCACCCGCTACGAGGACCTGCTGTACGTCAGCCAGCACGTCGAGCTGTTCTCCAGCGCGCAGGGCATCACGCTGGAAGAGATCGAGGGCGACGACTTCGACCTGCGTCGCAACATGCTGGAGTACGACCCACCCGAGCACACCCGCTACCGACGGCTGGTCAGTAAGCCGTTCAGTCGTCGCGAGGTGTATTCCTACGAGGATGGCATTCGGGGCCTCGCGCGCGACGTGGTGTTGGAAGCTGCCGGCACCGAGCTGTTCGACTACACCGAGCTCATTGCCAAGCAGCTGCCGATGCGCATGTTGGGCCGCATGTTGGGCGTACCCGACAGCGACGGCGACTGGCTGGTGAAGCAGGGCGATGCGCTGCTGGGCAACCTCGACCCGGAGATGACCGACTATCCGGTGGGGTTCACCGACACCGACCAGTTCAAGCACATCCCGTTCCGCTCGCCCGCCGCACTCGAGCTCTACACGTACGCGGAGAAGCAAGCTGAGCTGCGCCACGAGTGCCCCGGCAAGGACCTCATCTCCGCGCTGCTCGCGCCCACCATCGACGGCGAGTGCCTCACCGACCTGCAGTTCAAGAACCTGTTCGTGCTGATGATCAGTGCCGGTAACGACACCACCCGCTACACGATGGCGGGGGGCCTGAAGGCGCTGGCCGAGCACCCAGAGCAGCTCCAGGAGCTGCGGCAAGCGTGCATCGATGGCGACGGAGTGATGGTCGATCGTGCCGTGGAGGAGGTGCTGCGCTGGACGTCGGTCACGATGCACTTCCGCCGCACCGCCACACAGGACGTGGAGATGCACGGGCAGACGATCCGCAAGGGCGACAAGGTGTTGGAGTGGTTCAGCTCGGCGAACTTCGACGATCGCCAGTTCGCTGATCCGTTCCGCTTCGACATCCATCGCTGGCCCAACGATCACGTTGCGTTCAACCTGCGCAGTCCGCACCTGTGCCTCGGTGCGCAGCTCGCCCGCATGGAGCTGAAACTGTTGTTCCAAGAACTGCTGCCGCGTATCACCGCCGTCGAAGTGGTCGGCCCGATCGAGCGCCTGCGCAGTAACTTCATCTGCGGTATGAAACGACTCCCGGTGAAAGTCACGTGGGCGTGACCGCGACCTTCACGACACCGCCGTTCACCAGACCGCCGTTGATCGGTTTGTCGGGCCGTCGTTGGCCCGCAGAATCGATTCCGCTGTTCGACTACACCGCGCTGCACGGCGAAGAAGTCGACGTGCACCTGAGTGAGTATCCGAAGGTGCTGCAGAAAGCCGGCGCGCTGCCGGTTCAGCTGAACCGCAACACCGACCCGGTCGCGATCATGCAGCGCCTCGATGGCCTCGTGATGACCGGCGGCGCCGACCCGGACCCAGCGCTGTACGGAGAAGACCCGCACCCCGAGCTTGGCGCCATCGAACGCGGCCGCGACGACTGGGAGCTAGCGCTCATCCGCGCGGCGCTCGACGCTCGCATTCCGATGCTGTGCGTGTGCCGTGGTGCGCAACTGCTGAACATCGCCCTCGGCGGCACCTTGGTGCAACACCTCGACGAGGCACCGACGCACGCGTTGTGGGACGTGCCGCGCATCGAGCGTTGCCACACTGTGCGCGTCACCGCCGGAAGCCGCGCCGAGGAGATCTACGGCGGCGACATCCCCACGAACAGCCTGCATCACCAAGCCGTCGGTCGCCCCGGCGAAGGCGTGATCGTGACCGGCACCGCCGAGGATGGCGTGGTCGAAGCATTCGAGCTAGAGGGCCGCCCCGAGGTCTTCGCGGTCCAGTGGCACCCAGAAATGCTCAGCGACCAAGTCGACCCGGCCTTTCTCTGGCTCGTTCAGCAAGCTTCTCGGCGGTCGTAGGTTTCGACCTCAACGCCTGGTCGCTTGGAGCGAGTTCTTTTACTGATTGCTCTTGAAGGGGTGGGGGCGAGGCGCTGCCCGGGCTCGGCCGTCGGAGCACGGGATACTTGTTTTCAACGGACGACAACTGCAGTTACCGCAACGGAAACCGCAGTTGCCGAGTGTCGAAAATAGGTACCCCAGGTCCTGGCCAACCGCAGCCGTGCGCTTTCGACCGGCCCGTCGGCCACCCCGTCAAGAGCAATCAGTAAAGGCCGGTGGCTGCGCTGCCAGACGCGTCCGGGGCCGACGGTCAGTCGGAGAGGGCGCTGTAGACGAGGCTGCGGAGTTGGCCGCGGAAGTCGAAGGAGTTGGACGGCATCAGCTGGGTCATGAAGACCACCCACAGATCTTCGATCGGGTCGATCCAGAACACCGTCGACGCGGCGCCGCCCCAGTAGTAGTCGCCCCGGCTCAGCGCGCCCGTGGCCACCTGATCAATGGTGGACGCGAAACCCAACCCGAATCCGACGCCGATGCTGCCGCGCAGTTCGAGAAGGGCGACGTCGGTGGACGCCAGATCCTTGCCGCCGGGTAGGTGATTGAGCCGCATCAGATCAAGCGTGCGCGTCCCGATGATGCGTTGCCCATCCAGCGAACCGCCAAGACGGAGCATCTCGCAGAAACGGATGTAGTCGGCCATCGTGCCGGTCAGTCCGCCACCGCCCGACACGAACGCCGGGGGCTGAGTGAACGCGCTCGTTGCCGCATCGTCCATGAGTGTCGTCGTCTTGTCCATGTTGCGCGCGTAGTTACTCGCGAACCGGTCCACCTTGTCGGGCGTGACCTGGAATGACGTATCGGTCATCCCAAGTGGCCCAAGAATGTGCTGCTGCAGGTACTCGGCGAACGGCTGCCCGGACAGTGTCTCGACCAGCGCTCCGCACACGTCGGTGCCGAGCGAGTACATGTACGCGGTGCCGGGCTGAAACCGCAACGGAACTTGCGAGAGCTTCTCCATGAATTCGGGCATGGTGGTGGGCACACCAGCGCTGCGAATCTTCAGCTTGCGATACAGCGCGTCCACCGGGTGCTGGTCGCCCATGCCGGGCAGGGCGCCGCCGTACGTGAGGCCACT
>JANOYI010000165.1:0-6855 GCA_031428795.1 Ilumatobacteraceae bacterium
ATCCCCGCTGCGCCGAGGAGGCAGTTGTATGTGTGGCATTGTCGGCCTGGCTGGGCCGTACGGGAGTCGAGACCACCTCGCTCACCTCGCGCACACGATGGCAACCACGCTCGAACACCGTGGCCCCGACGCCGCAGGCCAGTTCGTCGACGAGCACTCGCCACTCGCACTCGGGTTCCGTCGGCTGGCCATCATCGACCTCAGCCCGGCGGGCGCTCAGCCGATGCCCAGCCACTCCGGCCGCTGGGTGATCGTCTTCAACGGCGAGATCTACAACCACCGCGTGTTGCGCGCTGAACTGCAGTCCGCCGGCGTCACCTTCCGCGGCCACAGCGACACCGAGACGCTCGTGGAAGCCATCGACGCGTGGGGCTTCGAGGAAACCCTGCAACGCACCAACGGTATGTTCGCCATCGCCGCGTGGAACGTGGAGCAGCGGCAACTGCTGCTGGCACGCGACCGTCTGGGCGAAAAGCCCCTCTACTGGCAGCTCGACGAGGGACGCTTCGCCTTCGGTAGCGAGCTGCGCGCGCTGCGGGCACTGCCCGACGCCACCCTCGCCATCGACCCGGCCGCGGCCACCGCACTGCTGCGCTGGTCGTACATTCCGCACCCGCACACCATCTACACCGGTGTACGCCAGCTACCCCCTGGCGGGCTACTGCAGGTCGACCTGCGCAGTGGCCAGGCCACCGTGCAAGAGCGCACGTGGTGGTCGCTCGCCGACACCGTCGACCACTCGCTCGCTGCCCGCCGGCCGATCACACTCGCCGCAGCGGCCGAGCAGCTGGAACCGCTGCTGGCCGACGCTGTCGCCATGCGTATGGAGAGCGATGTACCACTGGGCGCCTTCCTCTCCGGCGGCATCGACTCGTCGCTCGTCGCCGCGTTCGCCCAACGAGCCTCCAGCCACACCCTCAACACGTTCACCGTGCGCATGCCCGACCTCGGCTTCGACGAGTCGGTGCCCGCCTTCGAAGTCGCCCGCCACCTGGGCACCAACCACGAGACCATCGACCTCTCACTCACCGAAGCACTGGCCCACATCACCCAGCTGCCAACGATGTGGGACGAGCCCTACGCCGACCCCAGCATGCTGCCCACCGCGCTGCTCTGCCGGGCGGCCCGCCAGCACCTCACCGTCTGCCTCGGTGGCGACGGTGGCGACGAACTGTTCGCCGGCTACAACCGCCACGCCCTCGGCGACCAGCTGACTCGCCGCTTCGCGCGCGTACCGCGACGGGCGCGCGTGGGTCTGGGCCGAATGTTGCTGGCACCCTCGCCCCATCGAATCGATTCGTTCGGTCGCGCGATCTCGCACGTGCTGCCCAAGTCGCGCCGACTGCCGAACATGGGCGACAAGGTACAGAAGGCCGGCATGCTGCTGAGCGCCGAAGGGTCTGCCTGGGAGACGCTCGCCCAGGTGTGGCCGCCCGACACGCTCGGCATTGCGCCGCTGCAACCCGCGTTTGCGCAGGTGCACCATCCGCTCGCCATCGTCGAACAGATGATGCTGGCCGACACTGCCGCCGTGCTGCCCGACCAGATGCTGGTGAAGGTCGACCGGGCCAGCATGGCCGCATCACTGGAAGTGCGCGTGCCCTTCCTCGACCACCGCCTGCTGGAATGGTCGTGGCGCCAGCCGGTGGCCGTGAAGACCGCCGGCGGCGTGGGCAAGCTGGTGCTGCGTCGCGTGGCCGCCCAGATGCTGCCCGCCGACATCGTCAACCGCCCGAAGATGGGCTTCGACCCGCCGCTGGGCCGCTGGCTGCGCAACGAACTCAAGCCGTGGGCCGGCGACCTGCTGGCCGCCCCGCGCTGCGTCGCCGAAGGCTGGCTGGACGGCCCCGCGCTGCAGAAGGTGTGGCAGGAACACCTCACCGGCCAACGCAACTGGGAATACCGCCTCTGGGGCGTGTTGATGCTCGAAAGCTGGCTAGCAGAGCACCATCCAGCGTGAAGCTGGCGGCCGCGTTTCGAGGCGTCGAGAACTGGCCTCGCTGCCGTGGGCAATCAGACGGTTGACAGGGCCACCACTAGGGGTACCATCATGTACATGAACATGTACGCGTCTTCCGCGACCGCTGCAGAGACGGTGAGTGACACACGAAAGCATTTGACTGGCCATGTGGCGCGGTTCCGTGCCGAGGGTATCGAGGCGGCACCGGTGGTGTTCGGTGATCGGCGCCAGCCCGACGCAGTTCTTCTCCCGTACGAGACGTTCGTGCTTCTCTTGGACGTCGCTGAGGATCTTGTGATCGGCGAGCGGATCCGGGAGCGAGCAGCCAACGACAACGGTCGCAGGACTTCCCTGGGTGAGGTTGCCGCCGAGTTCGGTATTGATCTCGACACGCTGTGACTGGCAAGACGCGGTGACTGGCAAGCCGACGAAGAAGCCGAGACCCCGGACGCCCGCATCGACCAACCCGGCGCCGAGCAAGAAGGCGCCGTTCTTCAACGTCCAGTTCACGGACGACGCAATCGCTGATTTGCACGGCATCAAGGACCGAACTCTCCCAGTGCTCACCGAGATCTTCAGGGCGCTCAAGCGTCTCGACGAAGGGACGCTTCGCCCGACCCCACTGAAGGACTACGGCAAGACCGGCGATCTCAGCGACTGCGGCAAGATCGTCGTCGAAACCGACGGCCATCCGGAGTACCGCATCGTGGTGCGCGATCTCGGCAACACGTTCGAGATCAGCGAAATCGTCACAGTCGAGGAACGTACGCAAGACCTCGCGTACCTTCTCACTGGGGTACGACTCGGACGGATCGCCGACCCGATTCGCCGGTCTGACACCGAACGCAAGATTGCCAGAATCCGCAAGCTGCGTGACAAGCCGTAATCGGCAGCGGTGGTCAGAGCGTTTTGCCTTCGAACTCCGTGCCGCGCATCGGGCCTTTGCGCTGCGCGCCGACACTTCAATTTCGATCATCGACAACTTTTCCTGCACCTAGTTGCGCCAAGCGCAACACTTCTTGTCGCTGAGCAAAATCAAATAGGGAACCCTGCCGGCCACCTCGGCGATCAGAGCGTTTCGCCTTCGAACTTCGTGCCGCGCATCAGGCCTTTGGCGTCGAAGACCAATGGCGCGTGAGCGGCGATCAACGACGGGTCGAACTCGGGATGATCGACCAGCACCACCACCACGTCGGCCGCGGCCAACTCCTCGGCGGTGAACGGCACCAGCGGGAAACGCAAGTGTGCGGCATTGACCTCGGGGATGTGCGGGTCGGCGATGCGCACCTGTGCCATCCCACCATCAAGACGCTCGGCCAGCGGCACCGTCGGGCTCTCCCGCCAGTCGCTGGTCCCCCGCTTGTACGCCAGCCCCAACAGCAACACCCGGCTGCCGTTGACGGGCTTGCGATGCTTGTTCAGCAACGTGACGATGCGGTCGTACACGTGGTCGGGCATGTGCTCGTTGACATCGTTTGCCAGCTCGACGAACCGGAACGGGCGGCCCAGATGCTGGCGCACCCGCCACGACAGATAGCTGGGGTCGATGGGCAGGCAGTGGCCGCCAACACCCGGGCCGGGCGTGAACTTCATGAACCCGAACGGCTTCGTGGCCGCCGCATCGACCACGTTCCAAATGTCGATGCCCAGCTCGCTGGCAAACATGGCCAGCTCGTTGATCAGCGCGATGTTGACGTGCCGGAACGTGTTCTCCAGCAGCTTGGCCATCTCGGCCTCGGCCGGGCTGCCCACCGGCACCGTGCGGTCCACCAGCCGCGAGAAGAACGCATCAACAGCCGCCAGCGATGCCTCATCGATGCCCGAGACCACCTTCGGCGTGCTGACCAACGTGTGCGTGGGATTGCCCGGGTCGATGCGCTCGGGCGAGTAGCCCACGTGGAAGTCGGGCCCGGCCTTCAAGCCCGAACCGTCCTCCAGGATGGGGCACAGCAGCTCGGCCGTCGTGCCCGGATAGGTGGTGCTCTCCAGGATCACGCAGCAACCGCGGCGCACGTGCGGGGCCAGCAACGCGCCTGCGGACTCGATGGCGCTGAGGTCGGGCAAGCCATCGTGCAACGGCGTGGGCACGCTGATGACGGCGACATCGAAGCCGGCCAGATCCGCAGGGTCCGAGCTGGGCCGATAGCCACCGGCCAACGCAGCCGCCAGCTCGTCGTCGCTGATGTCGCCCACGTAACTGCGACCCGCGGCCAACTGATCGACGCGTGCCTGAGCCACGTCGAATCCGACAACCGTGTAACCCACCTGCACGGCACGCACGGCCACCGGCAAGCCCACGTAGCCCTGCCCGATGACGACCACACGGTCACCCGAAGTTGTACTCACCTGATCCACCTCAGCCATCGGTCATCCCATCGGTGTCGTGCTGAATCGGCAGTTCGTGCATGGTCACGCCCTGCGCATGGTCGACGCCGCGCCGACCGAACACGACCGGGATCGTACGCAACAGGATGCGTGCGTCCAAGGAGAGACTGCGCTGCTCCACGTACTCCACGTCGAGCGCCAACCGCTGCGGCCAATCGACCGCGTTGCGGCCAGCCACCTGGGCGAGGCCGGTGATGCCCGGCTTCACCTCCAGCCGACGCAACTGCGTGGTGGTGTAGCGAGACCAATAGTGCACGGGCAACGGGCGCGGCCCGACCAACGTGATCTCGCCACGCAACAGATTCAGAAACGACGGCAACTCGTCGAGACTGGTCGACCGCAGGAAGCGGCCGACCGCAGGCAGCCGCTCGGCATCGAACTCCGGACCCTCGCGACCAGGTTTCGGCGGCAGCATCGTGCGGAACTTCAGCAGCTCGAACGGGGCGCCACCGCGGCCGAGGCGCCGTTGGCGAAACAGCACCGGCGAACCGAGCCGGATCCGCACGACCAGCGCCACCACTGTCCACACGGGGGCGAGCACCACCACCCCGAGGCCACCGACCATCACATCGACCACTCGCCGCACCGCATCGGCAGCACGGCTCATGCAACGCCACCCAGGGGCCGTGCAGGCACACCGACAACCGTCAGGCCATCGGCCACGTCGGCCACCACTACGGCGCCCGCACCGACGACGGCGTTCGCCCCGATCGCGACACCCGGCAGCACACGCGCACCCATCCCCACGAATGCCTCCGTGCCTACACGCACCCCGCCGGCCAACACCGCACCGGGGCCGATGTGCGCCCCGTCGCCGATGACACAGTCGTGATCGACGGACGCCGTGGTGTTCACGATGACCCCGTCGCCGAGGTGTGCCGCCGCGTTGATGACCGAGCCGGGAAGCAGGGCAACACCGTCGCCCACGACCGACGACGACGACACCATGGCGAACCGGCTGACAGCATTGACGAGGTGCAGGCCCGCGTCGCGACAGCGCTGGAGTGCGGCCAACCGAACGCTGTTCTCGCCGATTGCGATGAATGCGTGCGTTGCGCCCTCACGGGCAGCAATATTCGTGAGGTCCGCGTCGCTCCCCAGGACAGCGACCAGCAGACCCTCGATCCCGGTGCCATCGCTGCTCACAGAGCCAAGAACATGCAGGTTGGGGTCGTCGCGCAGTGCCTCGAGGCAGACCCGGGCGTGGCCGCCTGCGCCGACCATCAGCACGCCAATCGGTCCCGCAGCCATCGTCGGAAAGGCTACCCCTTGCGCACCGACGCGCCCCGCGCAACCATGTCCGGTATGATGCGGCCAGTCGAGGTCAACCAGAGGGAGTGGCGAACTTGAAACGCGTACTGATGTTGCTAGTTGCCGCTGTTGCCGCCCTGCTACTGGGCGCTGCCCCTGCGAGTGCTGCGCCGTACCCGCCCGTGACCCCCACCGTCACCACCAACGCTGGTAGCTACGTGCCCGGCGCGTCCGTCATCATCACCGCCAACGGGTTCGGTACCTGCGTCGGCGGCGTGGTCACGTTCACGATCACGCCCCCAGGCGGCGGCACCCCCATCGCGGCCACGGCTCCGGCCAACGCGTCGGGTGTCTCAACCGTCACCATCACCGCAGGCACGGCCGTCGGCGTCTACAACGTTGTTGCAAGCTGCGGCAGCCTCACAGCCAACACCACATTCACTGTGCGTCTGATTCCGGCAACCGGTTCCAGCATCGATCTGCCGCTCCAGGCGGCCGCTGTGCTCGTGCTCGTCGGTGCCGGTTTGGTCGTGGTGGCCATGCGTCGCCGCCGCCACACAACCACCGTCATTGCCTGAGTGACCAGTCGGTCGCACTGACCGACTCATCAGCGTCACTGTCTGCTCCATCAGTAAGTAGCAACGGGGCGGTGAGCGTGGTTATGGTCGCATCGCTTTGTGCCGGAGACACCGGCCGAAAGGAAGCGATCTCACCCCACGCCGTTCAGAACGGCACGTGTCTCGAAAGGGCGCAGCGATGAACAATCTGAGCACCAATGTTGATGCCAGCCAGACCAGTTTCGGAAACGGCCGCAAGGGCATCTCGTACGACTGGCAAAGTCTGTACGCCGCCGCTGAAGCCGCGTCGATCGACGGCGAGCTCGCTGCGCTCGTTCCCGCCCTCGCCGAGTGAGCAGCACCCCCTCGCGGGTGCTGGTGCTCGGCTGTGGTTCGGTTGCACAGTGCACCGTCCCGCTGCTGATTCGTGATCTGGAGATCGACCCGGCTCGGGTCACCATTGTTGATTTCGTCGACAACCGTGCGCGTGTTGCCTCGTCCCTTGCGGCGGGAGTTTCGTACGAGCAAGATCGACTGACGCCTGACAACCTCGACGTGTTTCTGTCGGCGCGCGTCGGCGAGGGCGACCTGCTGCTCGACCTGGCCTGGAACATCGACAATCCAACGGTGCTGCAATGGTGCCGTGACAACGGCGTGCGCTACCTGAACACCAGCGTTGAAGTGTGGGATCCGTACGACGAT
>JANOYI010000166.1:0-6851 GCA_031428795.1 Ilumatobacteraceae bacterium
GGCGTCTCACACCGGCCAAACCATCGAGCGAATTCACACCGACACCGACCGCGATTTCGTGATGGAAGCACACGAGGCCCTCGCGTATGGCATCATCGACGATGTCATCACGTCGCGTGATGTGGTGGACCGCTCCGGTCCAATCCGCTGACCGCCCCGCGACGACACATCTGAGACGAGAGGGAAGCAACTGTGGCGAAATTCGGTGACACCGGCGAGTTGCTGAAGTGCTCGTTCTGCGGAAAGTCGCAGAAGCAGGTCAAGAAGCTGATCGCTGGGCCTGGCGTGTACATCTGCGACGAGTGCATCGACCTGTGCAACGAGATCATCGAGGAGGAGCTCACCGATACCGGCGAGCTGCACTTCGACCAGCTGCCCACCCCACGCGAGATCCGCACTTTTCTCGACGACTACGTCGTTGGGCAGGACGAGGCGAAGAAGATCCTGTCGGTGGCGGTGTACAACCATTACCGCCGCATCCAGTATCAGCAGAACGCCGGCGTTGGCCGCCGCGACGACATCGAGCTGCAGAAGAGCAACATCTTGCTGCTCGGCCCCACCGGCTGCGGCAAGACACATCTGGCCCAAACGCTCGCTCGTCTGCTCAACGTGCCCTTCGCCGTTGCCGATGCCACTGCTCTCACCGAGGCTGGCTACGTCGGCGAGGATGTCGAGAACATTCTGCTCAAGCTCATCCAGGCCGCCGACTTCGATGTGAAGAAGGCCGAGACCGGCATCATCTACATCGACGAGATCGACAAGATCGCCCGCAAGAGCGAGAACCCGTCCATCACTCGCGACGTCTCGGGTGAAGGAGTGCAGCAGGCGCTGCTGAAGATTCTCGAGGGCACCGTGGCGTCGGTGCCGCCGCAGGGTGGCCGCAAGCACCCGCATCAGGAATTCATCCAGATCGACACCACCAACGTGTTGTTCATCTGTGGTGGTGCGTTCGCTGGTCTCGACACCATCATCGAAAACCGAGTCGGTCAGCGCGGTATGGGTTTCAACAACACCGTGAAAAGCAAGGCCGACCGCGACGCAGGCGCCCTCTTCGCCGCCGTGCAGCCCGAGGATCTACTCAAGTTCGGCATGATCCCCGAGTTCATCGGGCGTCTGCCAATGGTGGGTGCAGTTCGCAGCCTCGACCGCGACGCGCTGATCAAGATCCTCGTCGAGCCGAAGAACTCGCTGGTCAAGCAGTTCCAGAAGATGTTCGAGTTCGAAGAAGTCGAGCTCGACTTCACGCGTGAGGCGATGGAAGCCATCGCCGACCAAGCGTTGCTGCGTGGCACGGGCGCACGTGGCCTGCGGGCCATTCTCGAAGAGGTGCTGCTCAACACTATGTACGAGCTGCCGGGCCGTAGCGATGTCGGCAGTGTCGTCATCGACGCCGACACGGTGAAGACCAAGGTCATCCCCACCCTGGTGCCGCGCGAGCCGGTCAGTAAGCGCCCGCGCCGCCAAGCCAGCTAGTTGGACAGTCCGGTGCCTTTCACATCATGAGTTACGCCGACGCTCTCGCGTACCTCGATACGCATTCCAACTACGACACAACCGGCCGCATCACGTCGCCGACGCTCGCTCGCATGGTCAGTCTGATGGCGGCGATGGGCGACCCGCAGCTGACGTACCCGGTCATCCATGTGACGGGCACCAACGGCAAGGGCTCTACGACGCAAATGATCACGCGTCTGCTGATGGCGCATGGGCTCTCAGTGGGCACGTACATCAGCCCACACCTTGAGCGCATCAATGAGCGCATCAGCCGCAACTGCGAGCCGATCAGCGACGAAGAGTTCGCCGAGCAGGTGGCGGCTGTTGCCGACCTCGAGGGCATCACGGGCGTGCACCCCAGCTACTTCGAGGCTGTCACGGCCGCCGCATTCCGTTGGTTCGCAGACATCGCGATCGACGTGGCAGTCGTCGAAGTCGGGCTGCTCGGCCGGTGGGACGCCACGAACGTGTGCCAGTCGCAGGTGGCTGTCGTCACCAACATCGGCGTCGACCACACCGAGTACGCCGGCCCGACGAAGCTGCACATCGCCACCGAGAAGGCGGGCATCGTGAAGCCCGGCAGCGCGGTGGTCATCGGCGAGACGGATCACGAGCTCGCGCAGGCTTTTGTGAAGGCCGGGGGAGCGACCAACTTCCTGCGCGGCACCGATTTCGATGTGCTCGAAAACGGGCTGGCGCTGGGTGGTCGCATGCTCGACTTGCGCACGCCGACGATGGTCTACCCCGACATCTTCCTGCCGCTCCACGGGCGCCACCAGGGCGACAACGCCGTTGTGGCTCTCACCGCCGTTGAAGCATTCTTCGCCGCTCCGGTGCCCGGCGAGTTGGTGACCGAAGGCTTTGCCGAAGTCGTCATGCCCGGTCGCTTCGAGGTGCTCGGCCATCAGCCGCTGGTGATCATCGACGGTGCGCACAACCCGGCCGGTGCCGATACGTGCGCGTCGGTCTTCTTCGATGACTTCGACCCGGCCGGAAGCCGCATTCTCGTGGTCGGTTGCCTACAGGGCCGCGACCCGCGCGAGATGCTTTCTGCGCTGCGCGCCGATGAGTTCGACGTCGTGCTGACGTGTACCGCACCCTCATCACGCGGCATGCCCGCCAGCGAACTGACCGTCGCCGCGCGATCGATGGGTTGTGACCAAGTGTTGGAGCAGGCAACCGTCGAGCAAGCGATCGATCGTGCGCTGGCGTTAGCCGAAAGCGACGACGCAATCCTCATCACCGGTTCGCTCTACGTTGTCGGCGGTGCCCGCCCCTACCTCCGCAGGGTCCTCTAGCCCTCCGATCAGTTTTATGTACGTAAAGCGGGTTGAGTTGAGGGAGGGCGAAGGGTCGGTAGCGTTGGGGGCCATGTCTGATCGCACTCTCGTTCTCCTCAAGCCCGATGCCGTTCGCCGCAAGCTCGCCGGGCAGATCATCTCTCGTATCGAGTCGAAGGATCTGACCATCGTTGCGATGGACCTGCGCCAGCTCGACGCCGACACGCTCGCCCGTCACTACGAAGATCATGTTGGCAAGGGTTTCTACGCCGACCTCGTCGAGTTCATGAGCAGTGGCCCCGTCGTGGCACTCGTTGTTGAGGGCCCGGAAGATACGTGGGAAGTCATGCGCACCCTCATGGGCGCCACCAACTCGCGCAAGGCTGCTGGCGGCACCATCCGCGGCGACCTCAGTGCGTCGTTCACCGAGAACCTCGTCCACGGCAGTGATTCGCTGGCTTCAGCCGAGCGTGAAGTCGGCATCTTCTTCCCGAATCTGTAACAAACTGCACACCCGCTAGACTGTCGGAAAACTCGTCGGTTCTCGACAAGTCGTTCGAGAGTCCAGCCGCTCGACGGCAGACGCAGACGTAGCAGATGAAGAAGGAGGATGGTGATGGCGAGAAGCAACCCGCTCGCGCTCGGTCGTGATCTCGCCATCGACCTGGGCACGGCAAACACGCTCATCTATGCCCGCGGGCAGGGTGTCGTGCTCAACGAACCATCCGTCGTGGCCATCGACATCACCGATGGTCGCCCCGTCGCCGTTGGCATCGAGGCCAAGCGCATGATGGGCCGCACCCCCGGCCGCATCAAGACCATTCGCCCATTGAAAGATGGCGTCATCGCCGACTTCGAAGTGTGCGAGAAGATGCTGCGCTTCTTCATTCAGAAGGTGCATGCCAGCCGTTGGAGCAAGCCGCGCATGATCATCTGTGTGCCCTCGGGCATCACCGGTGTCGAGCAGCGCGCCGTGCAAGACGCAGCCGAGTACGCCGGCGCTCGTAAGCCCGTTCACATCATCGAGGAGCCGATGGCCGCGGCTATCGGTGCTGACATGCCGGTGCACGAGCCCAGCGGCAACATGATCGTCGACATCGGCGGCGGCACCACCGAAGTCGCCGTCATCTCGTTGGGCGGAATCGTCACCGCGCAGTCGGTCCGCGTTGCGGGCGACGAGCTCGACGACGCGGTGATGCAGTGGGTGAAGAAAGAATTCTCGCTCGCCATCGGCGATCGCACGGCTGAAGAAATCAAGATCCACATGGGTTCGGCCTGGCCGCTCGACGAGGAGCTCACCGCCGACATTCGTGGCCGCGACCTCATCAGCGGCCTACCGCGCACCATCCCGATGACCACCGAGCAGGTTCGCGAAGCCCTTGCAGAGCCAGTCTCTGCCATCGTTGACGCCGTGAAGACCACGCTCGACCGCACTCCACCCGAACTCGCCGCCGACATCATGGAGCAAGGCATCATGATCACCGGTGGCGGCGCCCTTCTCGCGGGCCTTGATCGGCGCCTCTCTCACGAGACCGGCATGCCAATCAACATCGCACACAATCCGCTGTTCAGCGTCGTCATCGGCTCTGGTCGGGCGCTCGAGAACATTGATGCGATGCGGGGGCTGATGTCGCTCGGTGGCGACGACTAGTCGCTCGGAGGCCATCACATGTTTTCATCTTTAAGCCGCCGTCGTGTGGTCGCGCTAGTTGTGCTCACCTGCCTGCTCTTCATCACGCTCGACCGCAACGGCAACCCCGTCATCGACCGGGCGCGCGGCGTCGTTGCAACCGTCCTGCAGCCGATCGACACTGCCACACGCGCCATTACATTGCCGCTCGAAAGAGTGTGGTACGGCATCACCAACTACGACGATGTCGAGCGCGAGAACCAAGCGCTGCGCGACCAGATCGAGCATCAGCGAGGCAACGACGTCGAGGCGCGCTCAGCGATTCTCGAGTACCGATTGCTCCTGAAGGTGCAACAGCTCGCGTCCAAATTCAACTACCCGACGGTCGCCGCGCAGGTCATTGGCGATTCCCCCGGCAATTTCCAGAACACGGTCGAGATCAATGTTGGTTCGGTCGACGGCATTCAGGTGGGCATGCCCGTCACCAACGGCGCCGGTCTCGTGGGTCGCATCACTCGGGTCTACCCGACGCACAGTCTCGTCAAGCTCATCACGGACCCGGCCTACT
Source organism: Ilumatobacteraceae bacterium (assembly GCA_031428795.1). Classification (GTDB taxonomy): domain Bacteria; phylum Actinomycetota; class Acidimicrobiia; order Acidimicrobiales; family Ilumatobacteraceae; genus UBA668. The sequence continues at coordinate 4,973 of JANOYI010000166.1, forward strand.
CGGTGCCAGCGCAGGTACTTTCGTCCGCGGACGATGAGGGAATCGAGGGTCCACTGCCAGAGCTTCCGATCGGCGGTGCAACGACCTCCACGAGTTCGACGACGACCACCACCACGACGGTTGCGGTCACCACAACGACGTCCCCCGGTGCAACCGTGGCACCGACCACCGCGGCACCACCGGCCACCACGACCACGGCGCTGGAAGTCGTCCGCGAGACCGGGTTACTCGAAGGGCAGGGCGGCAACAAGCCGCTGCTGCTGCGATTCGTTGATAGCAGTTCCTCGTTGGCCAACGTCAAAGTCGGCGCAATCGTTGATACCGCCGGCGGCACGAAAGGGCTCGCTCCGCAGGGGATTCCCATCGGCGTCATCACACGCATCGTTGCCCAGTCCGGCGACAGCAGCGCACTCGTCGAGGTCACGCCGAACGCCAGCCTGCGCCAGCTGAACTTTGTCGCGGTCGTGCTCTATGTGTCCGAGACGGTCGGTCCCTGACCGGTGCGCGGGACCATCTTCGCGCCACTGATTCGCCTGCTGCCCGTCGGATTGTTGGCGCTCTCACTGCAGCGGGTCATCTTCGCCAACCATCCAATCCACGACGTGCAGATTCAGTTTGTATTGGCGTTGGTCGTGGCTGCGGGGGCGGGCGGCGGTATGGATCGCGGTGCGGTTGCAGGCTTCGTGTTGGGCATGCTGTCCGACGCCAGCGGCGACACCCCGCTTGGTGTGATCGCGTTGGCATACGGCATGGGTGGCATGACGGCGGGCTACCTGCATCGGTTCACCACCGACCCGCAATGGTGGCTGGCCGCGCTGTTCGCAACGATGGGAGCCGCCGTGGGAGAGACATCGATTCCCGTGGTGAAAGCTCTCACAGGAGACAGCGGCTGGATCAACACCGACCTTCTTGTGACCCTTCCGATCGTGGCTGTGTCCGCCGGCCTGCTGTGTCCGTTGCTGCTGCCGGCGGGTCGATGGATGATGGGCGTGAAGCGCAAGAAGTGGAAGGCGATGACCGAGTGAGTGTGACGTTCGCAACCATCTCAGACCGCCGCGCGCGGCCTTTTTCAATGCCATTCATACAAGAATGTTCCAATGGCTGTTGACAAGCGTTCCGCCCGACTTGGCGTCCTTGCCACCGTGTCGCTCGTCCTCATCGGGCTCTTGGGTGCCCGGCTGTGGTTCCTTCAGGGTGTCCAGAGCGAGGTCTACCAGGCGCGAGTGACCGCCTCGAAAACCGCTGTCGTGTACACGCCGCCGGAACGTGGTCGCATCTTTGATGCCGATGGTCGGGTGTTGGCTGATAACAAGCGAATCCTCACCGTGACAGTGGACTGGACTGTCGTCAAGAAGCAGAAGAATCGTCAAGAGTTGTTCGAACGCCTGTCAGGCCCCTTGGAAACACCAGTCGACGACCTCATGCGTCGCTACGACCCCTGCCATCTGGTACCAGAACCGTGCACGCAGGGGCAGCTGTACGACCGACTGTTGCCATTGCCGCTGAAGGAAGACGTGGATGAAGACACGGTTGCCTTCATCAAGGAGCGCAGTGAGGACTACCCGGGCGTCGATGTCATGGTCCAGTACAAGCGCGTATACCTCTACGCGCCGCTGGCCTCGCACGTGGTCGGTTACATGGGGGCCATCACCAAGGAAGGTCTCGACACCTACCTGGCCCAGGGCTACAAGCGCAACGAACGCGTTGGCCAGTTCGGTGTCGAGCTCAGCCTCGAACGCGAATTGCACGGTCGTTGGGGCAAGCGGGTCTACGAAGTCGACGCCTCTGGCAGCATCGTGCGTGAGCTCACCGACCAGCGAGTAGAGCCAGTAGCAGGTTTCGACGTGCAGCTCTCGATCGACCTCGACTATCAGCAGGT
>JANOYI010000167.1:0-5384 GCA_031428795.1 Ilumatobacteraceae bacterium
CAGAACTCGCTCCGTCTCGGTGACCGTGGGCCGACGTTGCTCGAGGATTTCGCGTTGCGCGAGAAAATCTTCCACTTCGACCACGAGCGCATTCCCGAGCGCATCGTGCACGCTCGTGGCTCGGGTGCCCACGGCTACTTCGAATGCACTGCACCGATACCTGCACTCACGAAGGCAGGACTGTTGCAGAAGAAGGGCGAGCGCGTGCCGGTGTTTGCTCGCTTCTCGACAGTTGCCGGCGGCGCTGGCTCGGTGGACACGCCTCGCGACGTTCGTGGCTTTGCCGTCAAGTTCTATACGCAGCAGGGCAACTGGGACCTCGTGGGTAACAACATCCCGGTCTTCTTCATCCAAGACGCCCTCAAGTTCCCCGACCTTGTGCACTCCGTGAAGATGGAAGCAGACCGCGGTTTCCCGCAGGCGGCGTCGGCGCACGACACGTTCTGGGACTTCGTGTCGCTGATGCCGGAGTCGACTCACATGATCATGTGGGCAATGTCGGACAGGACCATTCCGCGTTCGCTGCGAATGATCGAGGGCTTCGGCGTTCACACGTTCCGATTCGTCAACGCCAAAGGCGCGTCAACCTTCGTGAAGTTCCACTGGCGTCCGCGCCTTGGCCTCCAGTCCACGTTGTGGGATGAGGCTGTGAAGATCGCCGGCGCCGACCCCGACTTTCATCGCCGCGACCTGCACGATGCCATCGATGCTGGCGACTTTCCCGAGTGGGATCTCGCCGTCCAGGTCTTCGACCAAAAGTTGGCCGACAGCTTGCCGTACGACGTGCTCGACGCCACGAAGTTGATTCCCGAAGAGGTCGTGCCGCTGAAGGTCGTTGGCCGGATGGTCCTGGATCGCAACCCCGACAACTTCTTCGCCGAGACCGAGCAGGTGGCGTTCCTGCCCAGCAACGTTGTGCCGGGCGTCGAATTCAGTAACGACCCGCTGCTGCAAGGGCGACTGTTCAGTTACCTCGACACCCAGAAATCTCGATTGGGCACCACCAACTTTCACCTGTTGCCCATCAACGCACCGAAGTGCCCGTTCGCCAACTTCCAGCGTGACGGCATGATGCAGATGCTGGTGCCCACCGGCCGTGCCAACTACGAACCGAATAGCCTCGACGTGGCGGGCGAAGTCGGCGGCCCGCGCGAGCGGCCCGACGGATTCGTGACGTACTCCGGTGACGAGGCCGACGCCACGGGCGCAGAGTTGGGCAAGGTGCGTCAGCGAGCGGACTCCTTTGCCGACCACTACAGCCAGGCTCGACTCTTCTTCCGCAGTCAGACGGAGATCGAGCAAGCTCACCTCGCCTCGGCGCTCGTCTTCGAACTGTCGAAGGTGACGCTGGCACACATTCGCTCGCGCATGCTCGCCAATCTCCGCAATGTGGACGCTGATCTCGCGGCCCGCGTCGCGGCTGGCCTCGGAATGGCACTGCCCGCAGCGAGCCCGGCAGCGGTTGCACCACTCGACCTCGAGCTGTCGCCCACGCTCTCGATTGTGCGCAAGGCGAAGCACATCCTGCAGGGCCGCAAGGTTGGCATCCTCTTCGCCGAGGGGTCAACGAAGTCGGAGATCGTCGCGCTCCGTTCGAAGATCGTCGCTGCAGGTGGCACCGCCGTACTGATTGCCCCGCAGCTACTTGGCGTGCGCTGCAAGGGCGGCTCGCTTGACGCAGACGGGCAGCTGGCCGGCACTCCGTCGGTGACCGTCGACGCCGTTGCGGTGATGCTCACAGAGGCTGCCGCCAAGCAGCTGTCGAGCGATGGGGCCGCGGTGCAATTCGTGATGGATGCTTACGGTCACCTCAAGGCCATTGCCCACACCCCGGGTGCCGCAGCGTTGTTGGCGAAGGCGGGGGTGGCCCCCGGTGAGGGTGTCATGCCTGTCGGCGCCGATTTCCTCGAGGCCGCCTGCAAGCGCTTCTACGCACGGGAACCATCGGTTCGAACGCTGGCGTGACGAATCACTCGTCGTACCGTTATTCGTGATGATCCTCAGGTCGAAATTCGACCAGCAGCATCGTCGCGTCATCGAGGAGACCCTTGCCGACATGTGCGCCAACTGCCGCTGATAGTCGGCGGACGGTCTCCGCGCCGGGCAGACCGTCCAGCGTGGCGCGCACGAGGTAGTCGGCCAAGCGATCCTGCCCGAAGCGCCCGCCGTTGGGGGAGAGCGACTCTGAGATGCCGTCGGTGTAAAACAGCACGCGGTCGCCACGCTGTAGCGGCTCCTGCGCGATCTCGACCACAGGGCCGCCCAAACCCATCGGCATCGAGGGCGCGCACTGCAACTCGCCGACGTACCTGCCATTTCGCACGAGCATTGGCGGCAGGTGACCTGCATTCACCCACGTCAAAACGCCGGTAGCAAGATCGAGTGTTCCGAACTGACCGGTGACGTATGTCGAGTTACCGAAATGTCGGCTGATGGTTTCGTCGGCCTGAAGGTACGCGCCTTCGAGGTCGCCGCGCTCGCGACGAGAATTCCGCAAGCTGTTGATCACGGCAGTCGACATCAGCACCGCCGACATGCCATGGCCCATCGCGTCGACGATGGCGATGTGGAGCCGACTCATATTCAGCGCGTAATCGAAGGAGTCGCCACCAATTTCGTACGCCGGCTCGAGGATGCCGCTGATCGCCACATCCGTGCTGATGGTTGCCAGCGGCGGCAACAGGCCCCACTGCGCCTCCGCCGCAGCCGACAACGGCTGCGCGCGTCGAGTACGCAGCCATACGTCGGTGTAGCGACGAACGCTGATGATGATCAGCACCAGCAGACCCGCAACCTGTTTGAGAAGCTCCTCCGACGCAGGAGGAGTGCTGATGTACTCCAGTTCAAGCACGCCCAACCGCTCGGCACCATCGACCAACGGCAACCACCACGCAGCGTCAGCCAGTACGAGTTCGCCGGTGGTGAATGCCCTCCCGGCGAGTGTCCCCTCCAACACGTAGGGGTCACTCATCTCGCCCGAAGGTGCCAGCACGCGAGCCGAGTTCAAGGCGTAGTCAGCAACGTGTAGCAGCGCATGATCAGCGCCGACCAACACACGCATGGCCTCGACGATGCCGGCAATGTCGGCGGGCCCCAGCTCCTGGCGTGTTGCCAGCAGGGCACGCGCTGCGCTGCCCAGTGCCTCGTCGTGGTTGGGTGCTGGCACGTGCGTTTCCCCTCATTGCTCAGGAACTTGTCGTTCAGGAACTTGTCGTTCAGGAACCTGTCGTTCAGGAACCTGTCGTTCGGGAGCATAGGGTTCAGGAGCGTACGGTTCCAGCTCCGTGGGTCGCTGATTTGTGGTTTACATTCAGCGTGTCTGGGGTACACCCACCTCTGTGTGTCGTGTTCGCCACAACGGAAGGCTCGAAGATGGACTCAAACAGAAACCTCCTCACGACAACAGTTGATGCCAGCGGCACAATCTCGGTTGCCGGCGATATCGACATGGCCGGTGGCCCGCTGCTCGAAGCGGTCATGCTGCGCCGAGAGGCGCAGCTTGGCGTCAACGGCGACCTTGTCGTTGATGTCGAGGGCGTGCAGTTCATCGACTCGTCGGGGCTTCGCAGCTTGCTGGCAGCCGCCCGTCGGGCCAGCGCGCGCAATGCCCGCCTCGAGCTACGAGCCGTTGGCCCCGAAGTCATTCGTCTCTTCGAGATCACTGGGACGCTGGACCAGTTCAATGTCGTGAGCCTCCGTGACTGAGCAGCTCACCACAATCGGCCCCGTTCGCGTCGAGCTGCCGCCGGTCGCCGCAATGTCGAGAGTAGCGCGCCTGACGGCTACCGGGGTTGCCTCAATGGCCGGCTTCACGATCGATGAGATCGACGACATCAACGTGATTGTGAGCGAAGTCATGGTCGCGTTGGTCGAACACGGCGCGCATGACACGATTTCGGTGACATTCGACGTGTCGGCCGGTTGCTTCACCGTGCGCGGCGCGACCGAGCTGGCGGACTTCGACCTCAACGACCCCGACCTCGTCTTGTGCCGAACCGTGCTGTCCGCAGTCAGCACCGGCCATGGAATTGAGTTCGAAGGCACGCGAGCCGAGATATGGGCCTCGTTGCAGCAGTCCCCAGCGTGACGCCGGTGCAGCCACCGGACGAAGCCGACGATGCGTGGCTCGTCGACGCACTGGCGTCGTTCGAGGTCAGTCGCGACCCTGCCCTGCGCGCGGAGATCGTCGAGCGCTCGCTGTGGCTGGCGCAGCGTTCCGCGCGCCGGTTCGCCGAGCGCGGCGAGCCGTATGACGACATCTTCCAGGTTGCAAGCATCGCCCTGGTGCATACAGTCGATCGGTTCCAACCGGCGCTGGGTGTGCCGTTCGGTGCGTACGCCACCCTGACGATCGTGGGCGAAATCAAGCGTCACTTCCGCGATAAGACATGGCGGGTGCATGTGCCCCGACGGGCGAAGGATCTGCGGCCAGCGGTCAACTCGGCCAGTGACGAGCTGGGCAAGGTGCTCGGGCGCTCGCCAACGCCTCGCGAGGTCGCGACCCACATGAGCATCGACGAGGACCTCGTTCTGCAGGTGGTCGAGGCCAACAGCGCGTACCGAACGGCACAGCTTGACACTCTCACCGAGCGACAACTCCGTGCCGCCGAGACGGACGTGGAAGTCGACGCCGTACTCGATCGCGAACTTGTCAGCCAGGCGCTGGTCCATCTACGCCCTCGCGAACGCGAGATCATTCAGTTGCGCTTTTTCGACGAACTGACTCAGGCGCAGATTGCCGATCGCATCGGCACAAGCCAAGTGCACGTGGGTCGGTTGATCGCGAGCAGCCTGGCCCTGCTGCGCGCGCACCTCAGTTCGGAGTTGCCAGAGGCGGTGACCTGATGACGCGTCTGAGCGGGGAGCGCGCGGGGTACACGCGGCGCATGAACGACTTGCATAACGGCAGAGATGCAATCCAACTCACCTGTGTGCGACTGCAATGAGCGCTCCGGTCGATCTGCTGATGCGCTCGTATCCCTCTCTGCCCCCGAGCACGCACGCGGCTCGAGACTTCGTCGTTGGCGAGCTGCGACGCGCGACGGCAAGCGACCGCACCGTGAACAACTTCGAGCTCATCGTGAGTGAACTGGTCACGAACTCTGTCCAGTACGGCAACGGGTCCGAGATCGTGGTCGGTATCGATGCCGTGTCTGCTGGCTGGTACGCGGTCTCCGTGTCCAGTGGAGTCGACGGGCAGCTACCCCCGCTGGATCCGACGTCGTGGACAATGGCAGATGCCGAGATGCGCAACGGTCGCGGGCTTGGAATCGTTCGCTCTCTTGCCGACGACGTGTCCGTTGCTGTGAACGACGGCCGGCTGGTCATCGTCTGTCGCAGTCGCCACTAGGCGGCCACACTCCGCCGCCGCCACCACCGATTCA
>JANOYI010000168.1:0-31046 GCA_031428795.1 Ilumatobacteraceae bacterium
GTGACAAGTGGCTGACCGTCGAGGCAGCCCGCCCCGCCGGCACGCGCTGGCTGGTCCATTTCGCCGGCCTCGCCGACCGTACCGCCGCGGAGGCCTTCGTCAACTCCACGCTGATGGCCGAGCCGCTGCCCGCATTGAGCGACGACGGGCTGTACGTCAGCGACCTGATTGGTTGCGACGTCGTCGGCACCGATCAGCAGTCGTACGGCCGCTGCGTGGCCGTGGTGGCGAACCCTGCCCACGACCTGCTCGAGCTCGAGTCCGGCGCACTTGTCCCGATTGTCTTCATCGTGGCCACAGTGCCCGGACTTGTCACGATCGAGCCCCCCGAAGGCCTCTTCGACCTTCTCGACTGAGGCTCTGAACGGCTAACGCAGTCGCTCGACCTGGACAACGGCGGCTACTGGGATTGGTCCGTAGACGTGGGGGAAGGGCTCGGGCGCTTCGCCGAGCTGCTCGAACACCACCGGCAGATCCAGCAGTGTTTCGTCGATGTGGAGTAGCAGCAGTTCGTCGACGTCGGCGTAGAAACGCTCGACCGTCGCTGGCCATTGGGTAGCGGTGCTGCAGTGAATGAAGCCCTCGTCGGCAAGTTCGACATTGCGGCTGGAGCCGGTGTGTTCGCCAGCCACGAGTGACTGGGCCCAGCGGTCGGGGTCGGTGAGGTGGAAGATCATCGCCCCTAGGATGCCAGCTCAATGCGCATTGACGTCTTCACCATCTTCCCCGGGCTCGTCGACGGCTTCTGCGCGGAGGGCCTGCTTGGTAAGTCCCGCGGCTCCGGATTGCTGGATCTGCGCATGCACGACCCTCGTGATCACACTTCCGATGTGCACCGCACAGTCGACGATTCGCCGTTCGGCGGGGGAGCCGGCATGGTGATGAAGGCGGCGCCGCTCTTCGAGGCGGTCGAGGCCGCCGACCCGCCACGCCCACTGCTGCTGCTGGGCCCTGGCGGCCGAGTATTCGACCAGTCGGTGGCACACGAGCTGGCCGTTCTGCCTGGCTTCTCGGTGATCTGCGGCCGGTACGAAGGCATTGACCATCGAGTGCGCGAACACCTGGTGGACGGTGAACTCAGCATTGGCGACGTCGTCCTCAACGGCGGCGAGGTTGCCGCCTGCCTGGTGATCGAGGCCGTTGTGCGCCTGTTGCCGGGCGCGATGGGCAACGCCAGCAGCCCCGTCAACGAGAGCTTTGGAGCCTCCGGATTGTTGGAGGAGCCGCATTACACCAGGCCAGCGGAGTTCCGCGGCTGGGAGGTGCCCGAGGTGTTGCGTGGCGGCGACCATGCCCGCATCAGCCGGTGGCGCCACGCTCAGGCCCTGCATCGCACGATTCGCGACCGATCCGACCTCATCGAGGCGCGCGGAGGTCTCTCCGAAACCGACCTCCGCTTGTTGGAAGAGTTCCCATCTGTCACCTATCCTTGAGCGTTCCTTTGACGACCGCTGTAAGAGAGTTCGCGCCATGAAGTCCACAGATTTTGTTGACAGCCAGTCCCTTCGTTCCGACATCCCCCACTTCGGGCCCGGCGACGAAGTCAAGGTCCACGTCAAGGTGGTCGAGGGCAACAAGGAGCGCGTGCAGGTGTTCCAGGGCAACGTCATTCGCCGTCAGGGCGGTGGCGTGCACGAGACCTACACCGTTCGCAAGCTCAGCTACGGCGTAGGGGTCGAGCGCACTTTCCCGGTGCACACCCCCACCGTGGTCAAGCTGGAAGTCCTGAAGCGCGGCGACGTTCGCCGGGCCAAGCTCTACTACGTGCGCGATCGCATTGGTAAGCGGGCCAAGATCAAGGAAAAGCGCGACGCCTGATCGGCGTGCGTCATTGGTGTAAGCAGCACCTACGTTGAGTTCTGACGATCTCGAGAACTTCGAGGCCGAGCGAGAGCTCCAACTCGCTCAGGAGTACCAGGACGTCGCGGCCATGTTCCGCTACGCCGTGGAGACCGAGCGCCGTTTCTACCTGGCCAACGAAGTCAACGTCACCGTCACCGGCGACCCTTCGCGCCCGGTGATCGAAGTGGAGTTGGCTGACGCATGGGTATGGGACATGTACCGCAAGACCCGGTTCATTCCGAAGGTGCGGGTGCTCACGTTCAAGGACGTGAACGTGGAGGAGCTTCCCCCGGTCGAAATCTGACCGGCGCGGCTCCGGTCGCGCGTACGCCGTCGTTGGCGGCGAAAGCCCGCGGTCGGTTCGGCGAGAACGAGGCGACGCGGTGGTACCTGCGCAGGGGCTATGAGGTGGTGGCGCGCAACTGGCGCTGCAGCGCTGGTGAGGTCGACTTGATCCTGCACAGCGGAAACGTCGTGGTGTTCTGCGAGGTGAAAGCGCGGGCCAGCAGCGAGTTCGGCGGGCCCGCGGCTGCGGTGAACTGGTCGAAGCAACGACAGTTGCGACGGCTGGCAGCAATCTGGCTCGCTGAGGTACGTCCCGTGGGTTCCATTGACATCAGGTTCGACGTGGTGGCCGTCGTCGGCACACGGGTGGAAGTGATCGAGGGAGCGTTCTAGATGTGTGCCGACCGGTTCAGCGTTCAGCCAGTCGTTGCTAGCCCCAGTCGTGACTAGCCGAGGAACGCCCAGGCCAGCAGCGCGACGCACGCGAGGGCTGCCAATCCAACGAAGAGATAGTCGGACTTGCGGGGGACATGCTTGCGGTGCGGGTTGAGGCCCATGCCATCAGTATCGTCGCCCCGCATGGAAACAGTGCAAGTCTCCCGCGTAGATGGCATCGTCACAATCACGCTTGATCGCCCCGCGAAGAAGAACGCGATGAACGGCGCCATGTGGGATGAACTGCTTGCCACCTTCCGCGAGATCGCAGGATCGGCCGACGATCGAGCAGTGGTGATCACCGGCGCTGCTGGTGAGTTCTGCAGCGGGGCCGACCTCACTGGCGGGGGCACACAGCAGCATCAGCTGGCCGCGATGCGTCATGTGGGCGACGTTGCGTTGGCGCTGCACAAGTTGCCGCAGCCGACAATCGCCAAAGTTCGCGGTGTGGCCGTGGGTGCTGGCTGCAACCTTGCGCTGGGGTGTGACCTGGTGGTGGCGGGGGAGACCGCTCGCTTCTCGGAGATCTTTGCCAAGCGTGGTCTCAGCGTCGACTTTGGTGGTTCGTGGGTGCTGCCGCGTCGCGTTGGTCTACACCGTGCGAAGGAGCTGGCCTTCTTCGCCGACATCATCGATGCTGCCGAAGCGGAACGTATTGGGCTTGTTAATCGGGTCCTGCCCGATGGCGAGCTGGATGCCTTCGTGCAGGACTGGGCAACCCGTTTGGCCGGCGGTCCGCCGATTGCGTTGGCGCTGACGAAGCGCCTGCTGAACAACTCGATGCAGGTGACGATGGAAGAGGCGCTCGACGACGAAGGCATGGCGCAAACCGTCAACTTCGGCACCAAGGACACTCCTGAGGCAATCATGGCGTTCGTCGAAAAGCGCGCGCCGCAGTTCCAGGGTCGCTGACGCCCCTCCGTGGCAACGGGTCACTAGCGTGACGGCCACGATGCGACGTGCGCAGTGGGTGTTCCTTGGCCTAGTGGTCGTGATGAGCTGGGGTGGCCACGCCGCGGCCACTCCACCAACCGAACCCGTCGACCCGACCGCGCCTGTCGACACCGTTGCCCCGTCCACCACACTCGCCCCCGGTGCCCTGCCGTCGGCTTTGGGCCCGTTGGTGGTCGTGCCAACCGGTTGCGTAGTTCCGGCGCCGGCAACCGCAGTGTTCATAGGGCAGTTGGCATACACCGACGTGCCGCCGACGACCGCCCGGTTCCGACTCGAGCGCGTGCTGGCAGGCAGCCTCGACGGCTTTCTCAGCGGTCGACTGGTGGACGTGCACTACGGCGACGAGACCCACTTCCTCACGATCGGCTCGCGCTACATCATCGGTGTCGCGGTCAGCGCGTCGACCGGTGTCTTGGTCAGCAGGGTGCGCGAAGCAGCGCCGCTTTTTGGTGGCGATGCCGTCATTGGCGCCAACGACAGTGATATTGACTGTCCGCGAGTGGAAGACCCGGTGCGAACGCTAGTGGCGGACGGTGGGCCGGTTGAGACCGGCGTTCTCACCCCGCTGAAGGGCCAGGGCGGCTCCCTGCTCTCGGCTGTATTGCGGCCCTTCGGGGTGGCATTTGCAGTGCTGCTGCTGTTGGTGCTGGTGAAGCACGCCTTCTTCGCCTTCGGGCGTTCCCTGCGCGATATGAACCTTGTCGAGCCGCCGCCGAAGAAGATGCGACCACGGCAACACCAACCTGCGTCAGCCGCCGTCGACCAGTCGAAGCCGTAGCTGCTCGCGCAGCGCCGACCAGTCAGGGATATCGACCTGTTCGGCTGCGCCCGACGGCCGACACATCACCAGCACACCCGCGGCGATGGGCTCGCCAAGCAGTTGCTCGAGCGCGAGCGCGTAAGCGGCCAACTGAATTCCGTAACGGGCGAGACGCTGCGCTCGCTCTGGACCGTCAGCTACTTGGTCGGTTTTGTAGTCGACCACGATCAGTCCTCGCTCGGGATGGCGCACAAGAAGGTCGATGTAACCCTCGACCACGGTGCCGGCGATCTGAGTTGCCACGAACAACTCGCGCCAATGTTGGCCAGCCTGCCCGTGCGCCACGATCGGCGCCTGGAGCGCAGAGCGCGCCAGGCGGTCGATAGTGCGTTCGAGGCCGATCACGCCCTCCGCTGCGGCCTGGGCGGCGGCCAGGGCGGGGATATTGGCGCCGGTGCGGAGATCGGCGAATTGCAACACCGCGTGCACTGCCCGACCGACGGCGGTGCCGTACCGCCCGCGCTGCCAAGGCGGCAGATCGAGATCGACCGGGTCCTTCAGCAACCCCGGGTCCTTCGGACTCGCTCTGTGGTCGTCGGTCATTCGGCCGGCAAGTGCGGTGGCGCTGAGGGCTGCCGGCCGACTTGCTGCGGCCAGGTCGGAGCGCCAGGTCGCGACCCACTCACCCTCATCGGCCCACGGCAGTTCGCTGGCTGTCGCCCCACGTGAAGGCATCGTCGCATCCGTTCGCTCGAAGGCCAGGTGAGTGGCACCTTCGCTGGCAATCGCCAGGTCGTTGGCCGCGGACCCGTTGGACTTCTCACCTCGGTGCAACGAGACCACCAGGTGGTCCATCGCCCGTGTGCATGCGACGTAGAGCAAGCGCCGGCGCTCGGCCACACTCATCTGCTCGTCGACCGGGGCGAACTGGATGTACGTGGGGTCGTCCTTCTCGCTGAGCGTCCATGTGCCTGGCGGCCACACCACCCGGCGCCCGCGGGCACCATTCGGTTTGGCGGAGAGGCCTGTCACGATGGTGATGGGAAACTCCAAACCCTTGGCCGCGTGCACCGTCATGATGCGAACCACATCGTGGTCCGTCTCGGGCAACACGGTCTCGGCGACGAAACGGCCCTCGTCGCCCTGCAGCCGAGTCCACAACAGGTACCGGCGCACACCGTGGCCCCCAGCTTCGCTCCACGCCCTTGCCTGGTCCACCACGAATCGCACCCGGCGCCACACATCGCGACTGTCGCGCTGCGCGAGCGCGAGCTCCATCACACACCGCTCCTCGACCAGCCACGAAAGCAGCTGTGAGGGTGTGCTGTATTGGATCCGTGTCGAGACCCCGCGCAGGCACATGAGAGCGCGGGCGACGGGGTGCGACTGCAGCTCGTCGGGCGCCTCGGCGGTCAGCCGCCACGGCTGGTTGTGCGTGACCTTCCACTCGTAAAGGTGGCGATCGCTGCACCCGAACAGCGGCGTTCGCATAGCCGAAACGATGGCCAGCTCGTCGGTGGGGTCGTCGGCGGCTCGTAACGCCAACATCAGTGCTCGGATCTCGGGCGCCGCGTAGACCAGAGAACTGTTCTCCGCGCGATACGGAACCTCACGTGCAGCTAAGGCCACCTGCAGCGCCGGCAATGACAGGCGCGACGGCAGCAGGATGGCGATGTCGCCGGGTTCGCATGGGTGCAATGCACCGTCGCGCCACACTGGCCAGCATTCCGCGAGGGCCTGCACGACGATTGCGGCGACGTCGGCTGCTTCCTCCTCGCGGAGCAGTTCGGCAGCGGCCCTGGGAAGGTTGCTGTGTGGGGCTGCCCCCAACACGGTGACAGTGCCGTGGTGATGGCCGCCCTGGCGTGCGGCGACCAGTGGCTCGTATGCGGGTTGCACGTCGGGCTCGAACTGAATGAGCTGGCCCATGGTGTCGTTGACCCACGAGATGACGGGGCTCGCGCTGCGGAAATTGGCTGACAGGGTGGCGCGCTCGGCACCGATCTGGGCTCTCGCCTGGAGGAACTGGGAGATGTCGGCCCGACGGAAGCGGTAAATGCTCTGTTTCGGGTCGCCGACCACCGTCAGGCGACCGGACAGTGGCAGCAACGTCTTCCAGTCGTCGCCCTGGTCGGCCGGCGCCGCCGTGATTCGTACGGCCAGTTCCAGCTGTATCGGATCGGTGTCCTGGAACTCGTCGAGCAGCAGGTGTGTGTATCGCTGATGCAGCTGAGTACGAACGTCGAGACTATTCGCGGCAAGTTGCCGAGCCATCACCAACAGGTCGTGAAACTCCAGCTCGCCGTCGCGTTGGCGTAGCGCAACCGACTCGAGTGTGAAATCGCGCAGCAGGGCGCCCAGCGTGAGGCGCCTCTCCTCGTTACACCGCTTGATGGCGTCGGCCGCCGCGACGGCCGCAGAAGTGACTGCCGAGCGATACTCGGTGAGCACGTCGGGGGACCCGTGATGCTTCTTCCACTTCGCGGCGTCGCCTTTCGCCTTGAGCTTGGCCACTGTTGCGAGCAGGTTGAGCAGCTCGCTGAGCGGGAGGTCGTACGACATGACCCGGGCCCACTGCGTCAGCCGCTGGCACACGGCTTCCTGCGAGTCGCCCGGCGGCGCTTCAAAGGCGGCGGCCGCGGCGCACAGTCGTGCGATCTCAGCCTGCAACGCTGCCTGCGGCACCTGGGCAGGGATCGTCGACGACACGCGTTCGGCCACGAGGTCCCAGTTGGCCTGGAAGTCTTCGGCCATGATGCGGCCGCCCTTGTCGATTCCGAAACCGTCGTGTTGACACAAGTCCACGAGCCGGACGGACTCGGGGTTGTCGAGGAGAGTCTCGAGGAAGTCGGTGAACCGTTCATGAAATGCCGTCGCGCTCTGGACTTCATCGAGCACACCGAACTGTGGTGGTAGCTGCGCCTCGACAGGAAACTCGCTGAGCAAGCGCCGGGCGAACGCGTGGAGAGTGCCGATCGGTGCCTGATCGAGATCGTCAAGAGCGGCCTTGGCAGCGGGAGTGTCCTGCCCACTCGCCAGCGTCTCCAAAGATCGTCGGATCTTGTGGCGCAGCTCGGCCGCGGCCTTTTCGGTGAACGTGATGGCGGCAATTCGGCCTACGGGCACTCCGCTCATGATGAGGTTGACGACGCGTTGCACCAACGCAGTTGTCTTGCCGCTGCCGGCCCCTGCCTCGACAAACAGGGTGGTGGACAGTGCCCCGGTGACGAGATCTCGATCGGCCTGGTCCGGCGCTGGCGGGCGCTTCTGTGCCGCTGCCGCTGCCACTGCCACTGCCACGGGCGCGGGCGCGGCTGGCGCGAACAGGTCGAGCTGCTCAGACATCGGGCACCTCATCTGAGGTGTCGTCGTCGGCGATGCCCAGCAAGGCGGCCACACGTGGGTCGGCCGACTTGCGCTCGAATTGCGTCCAGCGTTCGGCAGTTCCCAGGTGGTCTGGATCGCAGTACTCGCAGGGCACGAAGCTGAGGCGAAACTGAGACTTCTCCGGGCGTGCGACGAAGACCCCGGACTTGATGCCATCGATGATGTGCTGCAGCGCATCTGTCACCTGCGGCCACGCATCCTCGCCGATGGTCGCCGTGACTCGGGAGTAGTCCCCCTTGCCGAAGAATCCGTACTCGGCGATGACGGTCGGCTCGTTGCCGTGACCATGATCACGCCCGGTGCCGCTGCCGTCGGAGTCGAGAGCGAGGGCGGCCGCCGCGTAGGCGGGTAGCTGCAATTTCGTGCCGCCAGCAGTGGGGTCGAGGCTGGTGATGTCGAGATAGCCCCTCTGGCTGCCCGTCTTGTGGTCGGTGACCACCAAGCTGCCGTCGGCGCAGCGGTCGATGCGGTCGACCGAACCGCGCATCCGAACCACCGACCCGTCGATCAGTCTCAGTTCGGCGGGAGCAGTGTCGCCGAAGCCGAAGCGATGCTCGGAGGCCACCACGTGGGCTTGACGGCTGGCCACCAACTGACTGTCGCGCTGCAGCCACGAAGCCAACTCGAAGCGCTGGCGGCTTTGCTCGCTGCGCCAGAACGCGGTTCGACCCGTGGCGCCCTCCTGCTCCAGTGTGTGAGCGACGCTGTCGAAGGCTGCCAGCAGCGCCTCCAGGTGAAGCAGCTCCCAGCCCAGAGGACCGGGCTGCGGCAGCTCGCCGGAGATGACCTGACGATGAAACAGGTCGAGCGCGGCGTGTACGAGCGTGCCGCGATCGCGAGGGGTGATCTGCAACTGTTCGTCTGGCTGCTCGACCGGCTGCAACCCCAGGACGTATTGCATGAACCATCCGTGAGGGCAACTGACCCAGGCCTCCAACCGCGTCGGCGACACCGGATTGCTGCCCAGAGGATCAATATCAAGACCACTGAGGTCGCCGTCGAACTCCGTGAGCAGCGGTAGCTCGCGGGCCGCTGTCATCGCAAGGCCCAGCCGAAGGGGTTCCAGTTGTTCTGTCAACGCATGTTGTGCGAGCGACTCGCCCGAGCGAGCGGCATGCGTGAGCGCACGAATGCGGTGCTGCGAGAGCGTGGCGGGGAATGCGGCGTCGGCCAACCCGGCCGCAAAGGACGGTACGGAGCGCGTGTGTGTTGGCGATGTAAGTGCCAGCTCTGCAACCCAGCGCGACGGCTGACGAAGTGCCGTGGCACGCAGGTCGCCCCGCGGGGTCAGGAGCACAGCCCGCTCTGTGCCCGACAAGGCCGCCCAGAGTTGACGTTGCTGCTCGTCGGCGAGGTCGGTGTTCAGCGGCAGCGCACCGTCGGTGAGCGCTCGATCGCTGTCGCCCAACAATGCCTCGGGCGGCGGTGGCGCCGGCAATAGTCCTTCGCACGCGCCCACCACCACGAGCAGGTCGAACGGCTGACCGACGGCAAACGAGAGCGGCCCGACATGCACCCCGACGCCGATGTGGCCAACTCGGCCGGGGGCGCTCTCTAGCTCTGATTCGAGCGTGTGCGAGAAAACGGTGCGGCTGACGGGTTGGGCCAGCGCGTCGAGGCGACCTAGCCGATCGAGCGAGGCCTGGACCGCCGTGAACGCCTCGAACTCCTCCGTTGGCAGCGAGCGAACACCACGGTCGCCGCCCAGCCAGCGGTTCAGGAAGCGATGCGCGAGGTCTGCCCAATGCTGCCAAGGCAGCTCTTCATCGGGCGCACCGAGCTGAACGCGAAGGTCGGCGACGAAACCCTGCAGGTCGAGCGCAGCGTCGGCATCGGCAATGTCGCGTTCGCTGCCGCGTAGCCGTGTGCGGGCGCTGTAGGCAGTGAGCCGATCACTCCAGTCGGCGTCGCCGGAGAGGCCGGCGTCGCGCGACAACCGCTCCCACCGCTGCCGAGGAACAAGAGTGCCGTCGGCGAGCCGGGCGGGCACGTGGGCCAGCAACGCAAACAGGTCTGCGCGCCGAATACCGCGACGGTCGAGCCGCAGAAGGTCGAGCACGAGACGTGCAGCCAGGCGCTCGTGCACGGCGATTCCGGGACGACCATTCCAGGGAATACCTGCCGCGTGAAGGTGCTCGCCAACAAGCCGTGCGTACGGCTCGTTGCGCGGCCACACGATGCCGATTCGGTGCAGTGGCGTGCCATCGTGAGCGGCGGCAACGACGCAACGCACTGCCTCGCGCGCTTCCTCATCCGCATCGGAGGCGTCGACGACTTCCAGAGGGACAGCGTCAGGGGTGTGGTGCTCGCCCGACAGCAGCACGACCTCACCGTCATGCGCGAGTGCGTCGAACAGGGCCTGCTCCGTGGGGCGCAGCCGCTGAGGAAGGAAGACCACCGTCCGGCCCGGGGCCTTCGCAACTGCACCGCACGCAGCCTGCAGCAAATCTGCTTCGTCGTACCACTGCCCGGCCAGTGTGCGGCGAACTTCACCACAGAGACGGGCGACCTCACGACCGCGAACCGAACCACGCTGAGCCACCCGGTGACGCAGCGGCCCCGGCACGTGGCGCAGGTCGCGATAGGTGTTGCGCAACGCGGTGATGGTGGCTTGGTGATGGGCAATGGGTTCGAAGATGCCCGACGACGCAGCCAACACTTGGCGAACCGCAACATCGACCACCGGTGTCGACACAGGCCGTCTGCCGCTTTCTGCAAGCTCCTGGCCGCCGAGCAGCTCGGCGAACCGGAAGGCGGTGACGAACTGTGCGGCGGCGATGCCCCCGTTGGCGGCCAGCCAGCGGCGTGCGGCCACACCGACAGCGTTGGAATGCACCACCACCGTGACGGCGGCCAGCGGGTCGCCACCCTGCACCCGGTCGACTGCTTCGCGCAGGGCGCGGAACGCTGCGGGGCCGTAGGGGGTGGACAGTCGGTGTAACGCCATTCGTCTGCACTCTACGAAAAGGGTGCGCGACAGTTTCGCTGTTGCCCCGAATGTGACGGATCAGAAGGTGAAAGCGGCCTCGGCCCGGGCGCGCAGGTCGCTCACGGCGTGCGCAAGGCCTGCCGGGTCTCGGTACAGGGCGCTGCCGGCGACCAGGATGTTGGCCCCCGCATTGGCGGCTGCGGCGATGGTGTTCGGACCGATACCTCCGTCGACCTCGATATCGACGGCATCGGACAGGCCCTCAGCGGCGATCAGCGCACGCAGCTCGCGGATCTTGGGTTCCATAGTCGCGATGTACTTCTGACCGCCGAAGCCCGGGTTGACGGTCATGATCAGCACCATGTCGACCAGGTCGAGCACGTGCGCCACCGCGGACACCGGGGTGGCCGGATTGAGGGCGACCGAGGCCTTCGCTCCCAGGTCGGCGATGTTGGCCAGAGTGCGGTGCAGGTGGGTGCACGCCTCTGCATGAACGATGAGCCGCTCGCAGCCCGCCTTGATGTAGTCGGCGGCCATGACGTCGGGCGTCAGGACCATCAGGTGCGCCTCGAAGGGCAGCGAGGTGTGCTTGCGGGCCGCGGCAATCACATCTGGTCCGAAGGTGAGGTTTGGCACGAACTGGCCGTCCATTACGTCCCACTGGATGCGGTCTACGCCCGCAGCTTCGAGAGCCGCAACCTCCTCGCCCAAACGGGCGAAGTCTGCGGGCAGCACGCTGGGGGCAATCTCAATTCGAGGCACGGCTGCGACAGTAGTGCGCGACGTAGGCTCGTCCACGATGGCTCAACAGGCGCGACCCCACGGCGAGGTGGTGAATGACGCGGTGGTGCACGTCGAGAAGATGGCTGCGGGCGGAGACGCGATTGCTCGCCTCGCCGACGGTCGAGTGGTGTTCATCGAGGGCGCCCTGCCTGACGAGACCGTTCAGGTGGCGATCACCACCAACAAGCGCGACTTCGCAAAGGGACATGTGGTGGACGTGGTGCAGCCGTCGCCTCACCGCGTTGTTCCGCCGTGTCCTGAGCTGGCGAAGGGTTGCGGCGGTTGCGGGTGGCAGCACGCTGTGCCCGGGGCTCAGTTGCAGTGGAAGGCGGACGTGGTTGCCGACGCATTGCGGCGCACAGCAAAACTTCCCGACGCTGACATTCGGATCGGCGGCGGTGTCAGTCCGTGGGGCTACCGCACCAGCATGCGGCTGGCCGTCACGCCTGAGGGGCGTGTTGGTTTGCGTGCCGGAGCCAGCCACCGTGTGGTCGCTCTTGACAATTGCATGGTCGCCCATCCTGCGCTCGCCGCGCTGCTGCCGTCGGTACGAATTGCCGGTGGGGAAGAGCTGTCGATTCGCATCAGCGTCGCCACCGGGGAGGCGACAGCGTGGTCATCATCGGGTGGCGTGCGATTCGACGGCTTGGCCCCTCATGTCGCAATCGGCCCCGACTCGGTGTTGTTCGAGGACGTCGCTGGCGTGCGATTGCGAGTGACAGCTGCCTCGTTCTTCCAGTCCGGTCCGGCCGCTGCGGAGCTCTTGGTTGCAACCGTGCGTGACATGTGTGGCGTCGCGTTGCGTGATCTGAGAGGCCCTCTACTGGATGCATACGGCGGCATCGGCTTGTTTGCCGCCACCCTCGATGTCGCCGAAGCCATTGTGGTCGAGAGTTCACCTTCGTCGTGTGAGGACGCCACAGTCAATCTCGGGGAGCGGGCGATCGTGAATCGGATGCCGTTCGAAGAGTGGGCGCCGCAGCCCGTAGAGCTGGCCGTAGTCGACCCTGCTCGCGCCGGCATTGGTCGCGATGCGGCCGACGTACTTGCGGCTACCGGTGCGCCCGTTGTGGTGTTGGTGAGTTGCGACCCGGTGTCACTGGCACGTGACTCCACGCTTCTCGCAGCGCACGGCTATCGCCACGCCGGTTCGACGGTGCTGGATCTGTTTCCCCACACCCCTCATGTCGAAGTGGTGACCCGCTTCGAACTCGGCTAGCGCAGGCGGCGCATGGATTTTTCGACGCGAGCCAGGTGGGCTTCACGCTTCGAGTCAGATGACGTGTCGATGCTGTAGAGCGCGAGCCACTTCGTTCGTGCCTTTTTGCTGCAGAGCACGCGTAGCGAGCGGTTGACGATGCGCTTGCCGCCCTCGCCTTCGAGCGAGTTGACCAACTTGCTGGAGCCGTGGCTGGTGATGACGACGAGTCGACGAATGTTGTGCAGCAGCGGTCGAATTCGGTTGGCGCCCTCGGGAAGTTCGTACGCAACGCCCGCCACCCAGACGCGGTCGATCCACCCCTTCAACATGGCAGGCTGCCCAGCCCACCAGGTGGGGTAGACAAACACCAAGGCTTCGCACCAACTGAGGCTCTCGGCGTACGTGACTATCTCGGGCTTGGTGTCTGGAGGCGATAGGTGGTTGGTGCGTTCCCATGCCGACAACTCGGGTACGAAATTGTCGGCGTAAAGATCGGTGACGCGCACCTCATGCCCGGCGGCCGCTAGACCAGCCAACGCACGGTCGCGTGCGGCAGCCGTGAACGACGCATCCGACGGGTGGCAGTAGACGACGTACACCTTCACGACTCGACAACTTTCACGACTCGACAACTTTCACGACTCGACAACTTTCACGACTCGTCGACCTTCACAGCGATCGCATCTTCTGCTCGACGCTGTCGAGGAACTCGCTGCGCTGCGCGCATGTGGCGCTGTCGATTGCATAGAGGCCGAGCCACGAGGTGCGCGTGCGGATGCCCGTGTTGAGTCGCAGCGCTCGAGTGAGAGTGCGTCGGCCGTTGTCGTTGATGACCCGGACGTACGAGCGCGGCGAGCCGTATGTGCTGATGCCAACAATGCGGCGGACGTTGCCGAGACCGGGCCGCACCTTGCCCTTGTCGTTGAAGACGAAAGCAACCCCGGGCACCATTACTCGCTCCAACCAGCCCTTGAGAATGGCCGGCAGCGAGCTCCACCATGTTGGGTAGATGAACACCATCGCGTCAGCGCGGAGGACGAGAGCGCCATGATCGGTGACCATTGGCTCCACTGCCGGATTGTCGCCGTGGTAGGCGAGATGTTCCTCGGCGTTCATCGCCGCCCGGAAGCCGAGCGCGTAGAGATCGAGTACCTCCACGTCGTGGCCCGCGCCACGCAGACCAACGCTCGCCCGTTCGGCGATGGCGTGGCTGAAGCTGTCCGAATTGGGATGGGCGAGCACCACCACGACTTGCATGCAAGCTGGACGATATCCGCTGCGTAGATTCGGAGCACGATGCAGTTGGCCACGAAGGAATCGAAACAAGCGCGCACGCGCACTACGCCCGTGCCGGCGTACCTCATCGGCTTCGTACTGATAGGAATCGCGCTCAGCCTGGCGGGCCCGTCGCTCTCGCACCTCCGCGGGCGTGTGAACACCACCGATGGCGGAATTGCCTGGGTGTTCGTCGGTCAGTCCGCCGGTTACATCGCTGGCTCGATCTTCGCAGGCCACGGGCTGGATAGCGGTCGCGGGCATCGTCGGTGGATCGCCGCCATGGTGCTCTCCAGCGCGTCTCTCGCTCTCATCGCGATGGCACCGTCTTTACTGCTGCTGGTGATCGCGTTTGCGGTGCTGGGGTTGGCGTGCGGCCTGTGTGACGTCAGCGGCAACACGCTGGTGATGTGGAGCCGGCCGGAAGGACCGGGTCCGCTGCTGAACTCGCTGCACCTCTGTTTCGCCATCGGCGCGATGGTGACGCCGCTTCTCGTCAATCGTTCGTTGCACCTTGTCGACTCCGTCTGGGGCGTGGCCCTGCCGATGGTAGCGCTCACTGCGGTGTGCGCGTCGTTGATGCTGCCGCATCCATCGCCGATGCGAACTCGGCTGGCGACAGTCGAACGCAGCCACGCAGGCGGGGCGAGGACGATGCACGTCGCCGTGATCTGTGCGTTCTTCTTTGCGTACGTGGCAATGGAGACTGGGTTCGCGAACTGGATTCATACGTACGTCGAGCAGATCGAATACGGCGATGCCGGAACGGCCACAGGGGTGACGTCGATGTTCGGTTTCGGGTTCGCGTTGGGGCGCGTGGCGGCGATCTGGGCGGCCCGGCACGTCTCGTCGGGTTGGACAGTTGCGATCACCACCGGAATGTCGGTGGTTGCATCGGTGCTGTTCGTCATCTTCGACGGGCCGGGGCTCATGTTGTGGATTGTGACGCTGTTGTTCGGTTTGACTGTCGCCCCGCAGTACGCCTCGATGCTGGCCTACGCCGAGTCGCACCTCGCGCTGAGCGGGCGTAACACCTCGGCCATCGTTGCTGCGTCGGGAATCGGTGGCTTGCTGATGCCGTTCATCGTCGGGCAATTGTTTGATCGCGTCGGCCCACAGTCGTTGCCACCGACAGTGTTGGTGCTTGCAATTCTGACCGCGGCTGTGGCTGCCTACGCCGGACGGCTGCTGAGTGCTCAGCGGCCGCCGGTGACATCGATGAACGTGCCTGTCACGTAGCTCGCTTCATCGGACGCCAGCCACAGAACGGCTGGTGCAACTTCGGCGGCACTTCCGCTGCGCTCCATCGGGATCATCGGGGCCATCCGCTCAATGCGGCCGGGAGGCGCGTGAAGGTGGAAGTCGCTTTCGATCAGACCGGGGCGAACACCGTTGACTCGAACGCCGACATTGGCAAGTTCCTTGGACAATCCAACGGTCATCGTGTCCAGCGCGCCCTTGGACGCGGCGTAGTAGACCCACTCGTTGGGGCCACCCAGCACTGCTGCCTTCGACGAGATGTTGATAATGCTGCCGCCGCGCCCTCCAGTGTCGGTGCGCATTCGTGACGCGGCCTCCCGGGCACAGAGGAATGGACCTGTGATGTTCACGGCCCACAGCCGGGCCAGCATGTCGGAGCTCACGGTGTCGAGGGGGCCGTAACCCCCGGCGATTCCGGCGTTGTTGACGAGCACGTCGACGCGCCCGAATTGCTCGTCGACAGTCGCGAACATGCGCAACACGTCCGCCTCATCCGCGACGTCGGCCTGGACGGTGGTGACGCTGCAGCCTGTTTCTCGTAGTTCGGCTGCGAGTTCCTCGGCGGCGTCCGCAGAGACCGAGTAGTTGAGAAGGAGGTGGTATCGCTGCGCAGCGGCGCGAGCAATGGCTGCACCAATGCCGCGTCCGGCGCCGGTGATCATCATGACTGGGCGATCATCAGACATCGAGACGAGCTTTCAAACGTGCGCGGATGGCGGGCCACTCGGCGGGAAGGATGGAGTAGGCCGCAGTGTCCCGCGCCGAGCCGGGCTCTGTGAGGTGGCCCATACTCGGTCGGTGCTGGCGCAGGATGCCTTCAAAGGTCGCTCCCAGCCGCACGATCGCGTCACGGCTGCGCTGGTTGAGTGCATCAGTGCAAATGGCTACACGAAAGACTTCCCACTTCTCGAAT
Organism: Ilumatobacteraceae bacterium; assembly: GCA_031428795.1. GTDB lineage: Bacteria > Actinomycetota > Acidimicrobiia > Acidimicrobiales > Ilumatobacteraceae > UBA668. The sequence goes on from JANOYI010000168.1 coordinate 16,025, forward strand.
GCCTGGGTCAGCAGCAGCAGTTTGGCCTCAGTGTTGATCGGGCTGCGTTGTGCGTCGACAGCCAACCAGGTGCCGCCAATCTCGACCTCAGCTGGCGTGTCGCGACCGGTGTACCAGGTGACATTGAGGAAGCGAGTGCAGCCGACCGCGGCGCCGTCGGCCAGACGACGCTGCGCGAATGGCACGACCGTATCCCGCTCGGCATCGCCCAGCAGCCAGTCGAGATAGCCATTCATCTGCGCCTCGTCGACCGGTACCGGCGTGTATCCGTACGTGCTGCGATCTTGATTGCCCGCCGCCAGCAGCTCGGCCGCATGGTCGCGGGAGAGGGATTCGAGCTGCACGTGAGTGCCGGTGAGAGTGAATGGTTCGAGCCGCATGAACGCACAGCTTCGCACTACGGTCGCTGAGTATGAGGGTCGTTTCGTGCAACAGCTTTGGACCGGTCGCCAACCTGACGATCGAGGAGCGCCCGTCGCTCCCGATCAGCGCCGGCCAGGTGCGGATCGCGGTCACCGCCACAGGCGTCAATTTCGTCGATGGCCTTTTCGTGCAAGGGCTGTATCAGATCAAGCCTCTGCTGCCATTCGTGCCTGGCGGGGAGATCGCTGGCGTTGTCACCGAGGTCGGCGAGGGTGTCGACACACACGGGGTTGGCGATCGGGTCTTTGCCAGCACCGGGCTGGGTGGGTTTGCCAGTGAGGTTCTCTGGCCTGCTCGACGCGTGATGCACACGCCTGATGGGCTGACCGACGGTCAAGCGGCGACGTTCGTGCAGAGCTATGGAACAGCGTGGTTCGCGCTCAACAATCGCGCCAAGGCGCAGGCCGGCGAGTGGTTGCTGGTGCTGGGTGCCGGCGGCGGTGTCGGGTTGGCTGCCGTCGACGTCGGCCACGCGTTGGGAATGCACGTGATCGCGGCTGCGTCGAGCGAGCCGAAGCGGGCGATTGCGCTGGCTCACGGAGCGGAGGCCGTGATCGACACCTCGACCGAAGACGTGAAGACCCGTGCCAAAGAACTCAGTGGCGGGGGAGTGCACGCCGTGTACGACCCGGTGGGCGGCGGGCTGGCCGAGGCTGGCCTTCGCAGCCTTCGCGACGACGGGCAGCTGCTGATCATCGGCTTTGCCGCCGGAGAGATTTCACGACTTCCCGCCAACCAAATCCTGCTGCGCAACCGACGCGTCACTGGCGTCGATTGGGGCGGATGGGTCGGCGGCCATCAAGCGGAGAACGAACAACTGTTGGCCGACGTTCTTGCGGCAATTGGCCGCGGTGAACTCCACCCAGTGGAGCCCACCGCGTACGCATTGGATGACGTTGCCGTTGCCTTGCAAGATCAGCTCGATCGCAAGGTCACCGGCAAAAGTGTGCTGGTGCCCTAAACGCAACACGGTGCCGTCAGCGGGTTACATCGCGAGCCAGGCCTGCTCAGCTGCAAAGAAAATTCTGAACGTCTTTGTTTAGGTCAGCACACCCCGGTCCTACAGGCAGTTGGGTACACTTCGGGGTGTGTCAGGGCCTGACGGGGAAACTCACGGCTCTTCGAAAACGGTCAACCCTGCGTCAGCAGGCGCAATGGTCACGGGCCTTCATCGCACGTCGTGTGACATGGCCGCCGGATCTCAGACGAAGACTTGAGGAGCCAATATGACCGCCGTATCCGCTACGAGTTTGCAGAGCACGCGCAAGCGAATGGGGTCTCGCCTCGTCATCGCCGGTCTTGCTCTGGGCGCACTAACCATCGCCGCAATCAGTGGCACGGCCGATGCCGGAATTGTCGCCACGGTCCCGCTGGCAACAGCGGGGTCGTATTCCGTGCTCGCCGGCACCACGGTGACCAATACCGGGCCGAGTGTGCTGGGCGAGAGCCTCGGAGTACATCCGGGCACTGCCGTCGAAGGATTTCCGCCAGGGATCGTGTCGGCACCCGGCACCATCGATGCCGGTGGTCCGACGTCGCTCACTGCGCAGAACGACCTCACCATCGCGTACGACAATGCCGCAGGCCGGACCGTCGAATTCACGCAAACCAACCCCGACCTCGTTGGCCAAACGTTGATTCCTGGCGTGTACGCCGCGACAGCGAAGGCACCGTTGTCGCTGAGCGGCCAGCTGGTGCTTGACGGCCAGAACAACTCGTCCGCCGTCTTCATCTTCCAGACCGACTCGACATTGATCACCGGAAGCGGCAGCTCGATCTTGCTGATAAACGGTGCGTCAGAGTGCAATGTGTTCTGGCAGGTCGGTAGCTCAGCCACCCTTGGCAGCGGCTCGGTGTTTGTCGGCAACATTCTGGCGCTGACGTCGGTCACCGTGAACAGCGGAGTCACAGTGCGAGGCAGGGCGCTCGCCCGAAACGGTGCGGTCACGCTCATCAACGACACGTTCGTGGCGCCCAGCTGCGTACCGAGTGCGCCCGCAACGACCACGACCTCGCCAATTGTGACGACGCCGCTACACGGTGACGTCGTTGAAATTCCGGCGACCGGCGGCACGACGGGAGCCACCGGTCTCGTGGCCCTTGCGGTTCTTGCCGTAGGTGTAGGAGCGGTCCTCATCGCTCGCCGCCGCACACTCGCCTAATCGTTCAGGCTTCTGGTCGCAATCCGTTCCGCACTGCTGGAACGAATCGCGACCAGAAGTTCGCTGTCAGCAATCCCTGCGGAGTTCGCACTCGCCGTAGTCGATCTCTTCTCGGGTAATGCGACGGGTGGGGACGCCGGGCATTGAGTAATAGTCGAGCGCAACGGTGACGCCTCGTGAATGCAGACGATCAGAACGCGCGAACCTGGGCGGCGGTGGTATCACGCCTCGGGCTCGGCTGTACGTGTCGCGGCCCTGGCCACCACTCTTGGAGGTCACGGCCGCGACAGGTTCGCCTCAACCAAGTGTCAAGCCCTCGGGTTCGGACTCTTCGTCGGGAGCGATGGCGGCGATCCGCGCCGCCGTTTGCGGGCTCTTACCACTCGTCCAGACTCCTGTGAGGGCAGCGAGGAACCTCGGGTTTCGAGCCGCCTCTTGCTCCATCCACTCGAGGCGCTCTGGATCGTCGTTGAGGAAGTCCTCGAGCGGCCAGGCGGCGACGTACCAGAAGTGCTCGCCGCGAGCGTCAGCGATGAGTTGGAGCAGGATTGCGCGGCGCATCTCTTCGCTAGCCCAGCCCTCGTCTGAGGACATGAGACTGGTGGCCCATCCCATTGGGCTGCTCGGATCGGCCGAGACAGCGAGCCATGAGTCGGTGAAACGTTGCACGCCAAGCCGTTCGACTATCAGGTGTAACTCGCCGTCGGCGAGTGCCGAGACGACGGTGTCGTAGAGCGCTGGCTCGGTCGGAACCAGATCGATGACGACGTCGAGCCACGACGAGTCGATCGTGCGCAGAGCGATCAGCACCTCGCTCAAGTCGGTGGACCAGTTGCCTTCACCTGCGGTCATGAGTCGCAGCTCGGCCAGTGTGAGTTCGAGCGCGAGCGACGGTTCCTTCTTGACTTCCTCCAGGAGTTCCAAACGCAATGGAACCGTCTCGGGGTTGACGGGCCAGCCCTCGCGCATGTCATCAAACCGGCTGAAAATTTCCGCCGCCTCGGTCACTTCGAGGATTCGCGAAAGTTCAAACGCGAAGTTCGGGTCGATCCCGACATCGACGAAGCTGAGCGCCCTACGTCTCACCGCTTCAGGATCAACCTCCGTCGACTCCCACATTTCTGCCCTAAGGGCCTCCTCCTCGGGGTCATTGTGAGACTCGTCGATCGCGCGGCACAACTCGATGAGCCGGTCGCGGTGAAGTGCCATGTCGAGAGCTTTGTTCAATCTGGGCCACCTGGGATGCTGATTTCCTGAGGCGCCGATGACCGTGGCATCGACATGGTGGTGGGTCGTCGACAAGGATGTGCCGGTGAGGCTGTCGAGTTGGTTGTCCGTAGTGGTCGTCGGGCTGCTTGCAATCGCTGGGTGCGGCGACGACGAGCCGACGCCTGTGGCGGCATCGCCGGATCTTGAGTGCGACGGGGCACGGAGTGGCACCTTCGAACCTGATCTCGATCCCGATGTGCCCGGAGCTGCCACGATCGACGCCGCGATTGATCCGGTCCTGGAGGGTTTCTCCAACAACTTCGACGGTGAGGTCGTAGTTCTTGGATCTCATGAGAAGGCCATGCGAGTGGACGGCAGAATCGTTTTTGCCGTGACGGCCCGCGAGGCGCCAGCAGGCGGCTATTGGGCGGACCATGTCGTCTACTGCCAGCCATTCATGATCGAAAGAAGTGCCGGGGACGTTCCGAATACGGCCCCGCCGGTTGCTGCGTCGACGGAAACGTTCGTTTCGTGCCAGCCAGTGCCGCGATTCCGACTCGGCGATGTCGAGTATGAGAATCGCCAATTCGATGAACAGGTCGCCCCGGAGGATCTTGGTCCGGTGGTGGGCGAGATCGAGGTGTATCCACCAGGAATCGATCGCTGCGAGCCGGTCGTGCTGAAGGATGGTGAAGGTTCCTGGCCGGCGGGAACGGACATCCACGAGATCGTTGGGATTGATCCGGCAGTGAGCCTCACGGCAAGTCTCGGCAACAACGTCTACCTCGTCTTCCACGGCCACCCCGTCGCTGCCCCCTAGCTCACTGCACCTTGACGCTCGCCGACACTGCTGCGTTCGCCAACGGTGGCCTTCCTGTCGCGCTCCTGACCATCATTCTTCGTGGTCAAGGCCGCGACAAGAACGAAGGAAACGGCCAGCCACGGAAATCTGGGGGAGCTCATTTCTCGAAGGCGGGACTGTGGTCGCCCAGAAGTTCGCGCGTTGACCAGCTTCAGGGGAGTGAGTAGCTGCTGACGGATACGGTGAGCGTTCCGCCTGCGGGGTCATCGTCGAACACGAAGACGAGATCTTGGGTGGCGTCGCCTGCCAAAAAGTCGACAGTTTGTTCGGCGGTCGTGGTCTCTCCGTCCATCTCCAACGTTGCAGCGACCTGCACGTTCGCCGCGGTCTGGTCGCCACGGTTCGACACTTCCACTGTGACGTGGAAGCTGCCAACCTCGACGCGATACGGAAGGCGGATCTCGGCTACCGGATCCGGTGGGGCAGCCGCCCCGAACATCTGGGCGACGATCACTCCGACCACGGTCAGCAGTACAACGCATGAGGCAGCGAGGGTTGTCCATTCGGCAGCGCTGCGGCCTCGAACCTTGCTCATATCGCGAGCCTGCCTGCGGCGCCGCCGATTGTCGCCGGGAAGCCGAGGACGATGACCCGAGCCAATCCGTCGTTCCAGGGCTGTAGGCCGCGTTGGAAGAACCACAGCAGGGTGGCGGCGATGATCAGCGACACCAGATAGCACGCGATGGTCTCGCTGGCCGGCCGTTGGAACACGCCCTCGTGAGCGTGGCGTTGGTCTTGCTTGGAGAAGTCGGCAACGAACACGACTGCGTAGGACGCGGCGAGCGATGCTGCGATGACGACGAGCAACCACGCAGGGCTCATCGCGCTGGCCAGCATCGGCACCTCGTCGGTTGCGGCGATGCTGAGGCCGATGAAAGTGGCCCCGATCGCCGTTGCGCCGAGGTCTGCCAGCGTCGCGTGAAGTTTCCCGGTGTCCGAGTCAGGGCTCGCTCCGGCGACGGACCCGCTCGGGTCCTCCGCCTCGGTCCTGCCGCCGCGGAGAAGGTGCGCAGCGAGCGCGACGCCTAGGCAGAACGGCATTGCTTCGTACAAGACCTTCCCCAGCGCCTCCACCGGCGGTGAGTCAAGGGTGATCTCGCGCAGCATCACCAGCACCACGGCGGTCACGACGATTCCGATAGCGACGGTCTCGACGGTGTCGGCGACAGCGTCACGGAGCCGAACGTTCGACCTCGTTCGGAACCCGCTTGTCAGGTTCAGTAGAAACACCGGCACGCTCGACATCGCAACGACGACGAGCATCTGACCGGGGTCGGTGTGCGATCCAATCCACCAGACCTCCATCGTGTACAGCAAAGGAACGCCGAAGAGCAGACCGCCGGACATTGCCCGCACGACATCCACAAGCTCCCGGCGCCATGGGCCACCCTGCGCCCGTGGCGCCGCTGTCGTTGTAGCGCCGAGACTCATGGCCGCACGGCCTCGAACGATCTCGTCACGGCAGGTGTGTACCCATACGAACCTCGATCTAACCAGATTGGTGGTTCAGGCCCCGAAGCGACCACCTGGGCGATCAGCACATCCGGCGCCCAGTGCTCGTCCGTGGTTGGCGCTCGACTCCCGGCCGATGGGACGCGAGTAACCGCCGATCGTGTGACAACCGTGCCATGACGCTGTCAGTTTGAATGAGCCAGGGGAGGGGTACCTTCGGCTATGTCCATCAGAATCGATGCTCTCGGCGCCACACAACTCCTGGACCAAGGCGCGCAGTTCGTCGATGTCTTGCCGGCGTCGATCTTTGTTCAGGAGCACCTACCGGGTGCGGTGTCGGTGCCGCTGGAGACCTTGACTTCTGCGTCTGTCGATGTCCTCGACAGGTCGAAGCCTGTGGTGGTCTATTGCTTTGATCAGCATTGAGACCTCAGCGCCCGAGCCGCGTGTCGGCTCGATCATCTTGGTTTCGAAACGGTGTACGACCTGATCGGGGGTCGAGCGGCGTGGACGGTGCTCGGTCTGCCGACGGAGGGAGAGATCGGCGACCGCCGTCGGATCTCGAAGTACGTTCTCACAGCGCCGTCGGTCGGCATCGATGCCACGATCCACGACGCCCGTCAGCTTGATTCGGGTGATCTGCCGGTTGCTGTCGTGAGCTTGGCCGGAGTTCTGCTCGGCGCACTGCAGCCGAGCGCTTTCGCGTTGGCTGACGAGACACTGGTCGAACGGGTGATGATCTCTGCGCCAGGCACGATTCGACCGGACAAGCGCGTCGAGGAGGCCCTCGAACAGGTGTCGAAAGACGGACTTGATCACGTCTACGTCACGACCGTCAGCGGGATCTTGGTAGGTCTCGTCATCCCAGGAGAGGTCCATGTCTGAACGCGCATTTCGACTTGGTTGGTGGTTGTCGAGCGAAGAACACGACCCGCGCACTCTGGTCACGAACGCAGTGATGGCCGAGGCTGCAGGTTTCGAAACAGCGATGATCAGCGACCATCTTCAGCCATGGGTCCGCCACCAAGGGAACGGATCGTTCGTGTGGACTGTGATCGGTGCGATTGCGAATGCGACTGAACGGTTGGAAGTCGGCACGGGTGTCACGGCGATGATGCACCGGAGCAACCCTGTCAATGTGGCGCAGGCCGCCTGTACTGCGGCGGTGATGTTGGAGGACCGTTTCTTCCTTGGGGTCGGCTCCGGCGAACGACTCAACGAGCAACCGTTCGGTGAGCGGTGGCCGCGTGCAGGCGAACGTCGGGCTCAACTCGAGGAGGCGGTCAATGTGATCCGTCAACTGTTTGCTGGGGACAAGGTGAACCATCGCGGCGAGTACTGGTCGGTGGAGAACCTGCAGTTGATGACGTTGCCAGCGTCGCCGCCTCCGATCTTCATGGCTGCAGGTGGCAAGCTGAGTGCGGCGAGCGCCGGGAAGTCCGGCGACGGTCTGATCGGCGTTACGCCCGACGCTCACCAGATCGACGTGTTCCGGGGGAGCGGCGGAATGGGGAAACCATGCCTCGCTCAGCTCCACGTGTCGATCGCGTCGACGATGGCAGCGGCGCTCGACAATGCGTGGGAATGGTGGCCGATCGGGGTGCTCCCCCCAAGTGTTCTGGGGGAACTCGCAAAGCCGGAGGATTTCTTTGCGATCGCCGACGCGATCGGCAGGGACGACATCGGTGAGATGGTGATCTGCGCCACGGAGACGGCGCCGGTCATCGAGGCAATCGACCGGTTCGCCGGCGCAGGATTCGACACCGTTTACCTTCATCAAGTCGGCCCCGATCAGCAACGTCTCGCCGACCTCGCCCGCACTGAACTATTCCCTCACTACCGCCAGTCGGGGTGACCGGCAGAGCGCTGGTCGGCCACCGCCCGTTTCCAACACGAGCGTGGTCGAACCGTAGGCGGATCAGTGATCAGTCACCCGAACCGAGCGTCGACGCGGTTCCCGCGAACTGCAATCTCGCTCAGCTCCAACCGCTCGATGCCTTTCGGTAGATGGGGCGAGAAGGTCAGGGTGCCGTTGCATATGTCGAGTCCGAGCAGGGTCCGCACGCTCAGCAGCGGCGAGGCAGCGGACCAGGCCTGCGGGCACGATGCGTTCGCGTACTCGACCGGGAACGTCGTCTGCGAGCGATCGAATCCGGCGAACAGCTCGGGCAGTCGATACCCGAAGGCTTTCGCCGCATCGAACAACGACATCGCCAGCCTGCTCGCCTCGTCGCGGAACCCGTACCGTCGTAGGCCTTCGGCGATGAGGGCCGTGTCGTGGGGCCACACCGTCCCGTTGTGATAGTGGATCGGGTTGTAGCGAGCGTTGCTGGCCGACAGCGTGCGGATGCCCCACCCGGTCCACATGTCGTCGCTCATCAGGTGCCCAACCACGTCGTCCGCTCGCTCGGGGCTGAGGATGCCGCTCCAGAGCAGGTGCCCGATGTTGGAGGTCAACGAGTCCACCCTGTTCCTTCCTGCGTCGAGTGCGACCGCCGGGTGGCCCAGGTCGTCGCACCAGAAGTCGCGGTCGAAGCGGGCCGCGAGGTCGGCGGCGTCGGCATCGAGGCGGTCGGCGAGCCCAGGGTCGTCCCACACGTCGCGCGCCAGCCGCGCCATCCGGCGACGAGCGTCGAACGCGTAACCCTGGATCTCGCAGGTGGCGAGCGGTGGCGTGGCCAGCCGTCGGTCGGCGAACGCGATGGAGTCGGGCGAGTCCTTCCAGCACTGGTTGATGAGCCCCTGGGGTGAGCGCGTCTGATAGGCGAGGTAGCCGTCGATGGAGCCGGGGCCTTCCATCCAGCTCAACGCGGCTCGTGCGGCCGGCTCTAGCCGTCGCACCAGGTCGACGTCCCCAGTCCAACGCTCGTACTCGTCGAGCAAGACGAGGTACAGCGGGGTCACGTCGTGGCTGCCGTAGTACGGCGAGTGGGGCTGTTGGCCCAGCACCGTCAACTCGCCGAACCGCAGTTCGTGGGGCAGCTTGCCCGGCTCGGCATCGCGGAACGGGTCGTCGTCGGTGGCCTGCAGGCGGGCGAGCACGTCGAGCGTCGCCGCTGCCAGGCTGGGCTGGAATGGCAGCGCCATGTAGGAGGTGAGCAAGGCGTCGCGGCCCAGGACCGCCATGAACCACGGCAGGCCAGCTGCTGGTAACGATGTGTCGTCGCCATGGAACGGTGTGAACCGCAATGCAGCGAGGTCGATCAGACTGCGGTGGTAGGTCGCCTCGATCGCCTCGACGTCGCACTCCAGCCGTGGTGAATCAGCGATCCACTCGTCCAGCGTCAGCGGCATCTTCGGGTGCAGGTCGCCGAAGCCACCGTGGCCCGTGCGCGGACCGTGCTCGACGTCGCCGTCGATGCAGAACACATCAACACAGACACCCCACCGCTCGTGTGGTCCGAGTTCGACCTCGAACTTCGCGGACTCCCGGCCGATCGCACCCGGCTGGCTGAATTCCACACGCGTGCCCCGCGAGAACCCGTCGTGCTGGTAGCTGAACGTCACCCGATCGAGCTCGGGTTCAATCGTCACGTTGCGGTTCTGGATGCCCGCCTCGCGAATCTCGAACAGGTCGGCGAAGTCTGTGCCGTACTTCAACTCCACGACCACCTGACGGGCGGTGCCGTGGTTCTCGATCGACACGTCCTCGTGGATCCCATCGGCGACGATGCGGTCGCGCTGCACCGAGAGCGCTTCCGCGGCGTCACGATCCTGCCCGTGGGGCTCGCCGATAATGCGCGCCGAGTAGTAGTCGACGTTGTCAGATGAGAGTGGCGAGACGGGCGACCCGTCGATGTGCAGGGTCCACTGGGAGAGATGGCGCGTGTCGGCGAAGAAGAAACCGTCGCACCCTTCGCCGGCGGTGTCTCCCGCCGGATCGGAGGTGAAGAACGTGCTGCCGTCAGAGACGATTAGTCGGTCGGGCATGGGGGTCCAGTCAGCGGCCGACTGTGCACTGGAGTTGGAGTCTGCGTAGGCGGCAGTCCGCGTGGCGGTGATAGGAGCGAGCGCCCGCCAGCGAGGCGACCATCGAGGACCCGGAATTGCGCGGGCCGTTCGACTGACGTCGTGGCCATAGAGAGCGTGAGTTTGTCGTCTTCGTCAATTCGCATGGGCGTCTCCGGTGAGGAGCGCAACCAGGGTCTGGAGTGGCGCAGCGATGCAGCCGATCGCTGCATCGGCGACTCTACCTCTCGGGGACTGGCGTTCAAATGCTCCGTACCGCCACCGATCGCCGAGATCGCAGTGTTATTGACCAGCGCACTGGTCGCCAACGTGTGATCACTGGCGCACCCCATGGGTGCAACGTCAGTCATCCCGAAGAGTTCAACCGTGTCCTCCTGGAGTTCCTCAGCTCTTGAGACCCACGGCGTTCGATAATCCCAGCGCCGAGTGAAAGCGAACGCAACACCGGGCACAGGTACAGCTCCACGTCTTGAGCACTGCCCTCGCTCAACGGGTGCGGATGCCCGGGAGATCGCCGAATTGCCCGTCTGATCTCGTTGCACGGCGGGTACCACTCATCACTGAGTCACCAGCGGATGCAACGACGGACCGATTGCCAACGCAGGACAACCAACAAGAACCGAGCCGACCCCTCCGCTCGTGAAACAACCAAAGGAATCATGATGACCAAGATCCACACACGTACAGCAATCGCGGCCGCAGCCGTCGTCGGGCTGGGGTTGATCGCTCTCCCCGCTGCGGTCGGCGCCAAGTCCAACAAGACGACCGTCCATGCGAACCTGACGTCGCTCAACAATTCAGGTGTGACCGGTACGGCGACGGTGACCGTGAGCGGCAACAAGCTCGACGCGTCGATCGATGCGACCGGTCTGTTGGCCGACGCCCCCCACGCCGCGCACATCCACTTCGGCGAAACCGCCCTCCACGAATGCCCGACCCAAGCGGCCGACGGTGGCGACGGGCAACTCACAACCGGAGAAGGCCTTCGGTTCTACGGGCCGGTCGTCGTGTCGTTCACGACGTCTGGTGACACCAGCGCGGCCAGCGTCCTCGCAATCGATCGTTACTCCACGGCACCAGGCGGCGTGATCGATTACGACCGCAATGCGATCAAGACCCAACGCGCCGTCGCGAAGGCAATCGCAGCCGGTGAAGGTGTCGTCGTGCTCCACGGCGTCGACTACAACGACAGCGGTGCTTACGATTTCGGTGCGGGCGTCAGCGACCTCGACTCGTCTTTGCCGGCCGAGGCAACCGACCTCGCAGCCTGCGGCGTACTCAACGACTAGTCCCTGTTCAAGCGTTCGCCTGATCGGTAGCGAAGGCCAACCCCAAAGTGCCTCCCGAACTGGGATGGTTTGCGAGGATCAACTCGCAACACCAGCCAGTTCGGGAGGCATTTCTTGTCCCCGGGCTACGTTCTGACGAGGTCGGGTCGAGCAAGTCTGGCGGGACGTGCAGAACCGCACCACAACCGACAGTCCGTCACGGAAACCAAGGGAGCAATCCTCAGGGCGCCGGGCACGCAGCCACCGCTGCCCGTTGGCCGTGTGAGCCCAGTGAAGTTCTGAGGTGGTTTAGAGCTGGCTGGCGTTGGGTAGTGACGGCTCGCTGTACGGCCATCGCTCCGGACCCCGGTGATGCGTCCAGCGAACGGCGTCGCACTGGCGCCGTGAACCCCCCTCACATACCTAAGGAGCAATCACGATGGTCATTTTGACGAGGAAGAACCGACTTGACGAGCGTGCGCTCGACGAGTTGATCGAGGAATCGCAGGATCTGCACACGGATGCGATGGCAGTCGCTCGTGTAACGCTTCCGGATATCTCGGACATGGCGGCGGATCGACGCCGCGCCGGAATCAACGTTGACCGAGAGGCCGTTCGCAGCTTCGAGGCTGACCGGCAGTCACTGGTACGACGCCTCGCTCTCGCGGCCGGCGGAGTCCTCGGGGTCGGAGCCGTGCACTCGATGTTCGCGGGTCGTGCATCGGCCGCAGACGGTGACATCGATGTCATGCAGCTGCAGACCGCTGTCTCGCTGGAGCTGTTGGCCGTGGCGACGTATGCGGCGGCACTTACTTTGCCGTTCATCGCCGATGGCAATCCGGTCATCGTCAAATTCGCCGAGACCACGATGGCTCAGCACGACGAGCATCGACAGGCGTTCTCTGCCCAGACCGTGGCCTTGGGTGGCACCGACCAGACCGATACCAACCCGAAGTACACACCGGTCGTCGAGGCTGCGAAGCCGACTTTGAAGGCTCCGATCGACGTCGTCAAGTTGGCGGCGACGCTCGAGCAGGTTGCTACCGAAACGTACTTGGCCGACCTGAACAGGTACACCGACGTGACAGCACGCTTCCTGATGGCCAGCGTGATGGGCGTGGAGTGTCAGCACCTCTCCACGTTGCGTGCCGTTGGTGCGCTCATCGAGGGAGGCGCTCCCGAGTTGATTGCGATTCCTCTTGGCGCCGACGTCGCCAAGCTTCCAGCTGCCGCCGGCAGCGTTGCATTCCCCGACGCCTTTCAGGGCGTCACCATGGCTAGCCCACCCGAAGAAGGAGCCGTCTGATGAACGAGCCCACCACCCCCACCAACATGTTCACCCGTCGTCACATCCTGGCCGGAGCGGCGGTCATCGGCGCTGGCCTGGTCGCAGCTGCTTGCGGCGAGGACAAGGAGGCCTCGGTCACCACTAACTCCGGGACCGGCGACACCACTGGCTCCACGGCGACCACCATGGGGCCCGATACCACCATGGCGACCGACACCACGATGGGAACCGACACCACTATGGCTGCCGATCCGGGCGTCGACCTCAAGGTCGCCGCGCTGGCCGCCGGTTTGGAAGTGCTCGCGGTTGGGACGTACCAAGCCGCACTTGATGCTGCCGGCGCAGGTGCCCTTGGCGAGGTTCCGCCGGCGGTTGCCGAGTTTGTGACGGTTGCGATGGCCCAGCACCAAGAGCACCTCGACGCATGGAACACTGTGCTCGCCAACGCAGGTGAGCCGGAGGTGACCGAGCCGGATGCAACGTTGAAGCCGGTCGTCGACGCAGAGTTCGCGAAAGTCACCGACGTCGCCGGTGCGGCGAGCCTTGCGTTGATGCTGGAACAGATCGCCGCAGCCACGTACCTCAACGCACAGAACGTTCTGACTGACAAGGACGCGATCATGCTGGCTGGGTCGATTCAGATCATCGATGCGCAGCACGCGTCGATCCTGCTCTACGTGCTCGGCGAGTATCCCGTGCCGGACACGTTCGCCAAAGTTGACATGGCAGCAGCCTGATCATCGGATAACAAATGTCCTCGGGCTGGCCGGCGCCACGCCGGCCAGCCCGCGGGCCACACATGAGATCGAATCGAGATGAGAAAACCTGCGCACGTCATACTGATGGTTGCCCTCACGGCCACTCTCGCAAGCAGCGCGTTTGCTGTCGTTGCCGCGGCCAACTCCGCTGCAGACCGCCCACAGCCCACCGCCGAACGCGTTGAACCAGACACGTCCAGCTCCACGAGCATGCCATCACCAAACGCTGTGAGCGCACCGGTCCTTGAGGTGTCGATCGCCGAGTTTGCGTTCGGTCCTCCCGCTATCGAGGCTGCGGTGGGCTCCACGGTCACCTGGACCAACCTCGACGACGTCACACACAATGTCTTCACCTCTGACGGGCCCCTTGCCTCCCCGGACTTGGAGCGCGGCGATACCTACTCCGTCACAGTCGAGGTGCCTGGCAACATCGACTATTACTGCGACATTCATCAATACATGCGCGGCACGATCACGGTGACACCATGACCCGTCCGTCTGCGCTGCGGGTGCTTATCGCTCTTGGTTCGACTGCATTGGGCCTGATCCACTTGCGCCTCTATCTGACTACGTACCGCGATGTTCCGATAGAGAACCTCGGCCGAAGCTTCGTCTTGAACGCCGTCGTCGCCGTGGCGGCCGCAGTTGTCGTCCTCCTCGTCTCACATCGATGGGCAGTTCTCGCACCGCTAGCGGTGGCCAACGCCACATTGGTTGCGTTCGGTCTCAGTCGAACCGATCGCGGAATAATGGGGTTCACCGAGCGCGGCTGGACTCCCTCGCCCGAGGCTGCGCTGGCGGTGTTCCTCGAGATCGTCACCGCATCGCTGTGCGTCATCGCGCTGGCCATCGAAGTTCAGACCGGCGGGCAGGAAACTCGAACTCGGGAGCTAGAGCGGACGGAGCCTGAGCGGCGCTGAGCTCGGACGCGTGACGAGTGGAAGTTCGTAGAGTTCTACGGCGCGACGTGGCATGGCGAGGCCGCCCATCGCATCGCGTTCGCGTCGCTGAAGCACTCCTTCGAGAAGGTTTGCGATCACTGGGAGCCCAAGACCGAGCCTGGGCCGAGCGTCGCCCAGGATGCAAAGCGGGTTCAAGAAGCTCTCTACCGTGACATGCCAACCGCCGGCGGAGTGAACGCCAATGCCTCAAATATTCATCTGTTCGACATGGCCACGCTACATCCCAGTATTGGCTTGCCGATGATGTCGAGGTCCCCTGACACGATGAGCATCTCGTTCTGACGTGTGACGTTACTCATCGCTCATGTCAGGTGCTCGGCGAACGCCAACCGCCGAGCTCATCGACGAGTCGAAACTCAACGTCGCTATCGACCCCGGAACTCTCCATCGACCTTACGAGCGAGAGAGCTTCCGGCTCGTTGTCGAGCAGCACAGCGATTACAACAATTCGCTCGCCGGGGGCCCGCGGCTGAAACGACGCTCGCTGTCCGGCGAGGCGACCTCCAGAGAAGATCCCACCGACGGCCGCACCCGCCAATGCGCCGAAGAAGGCGAGCACGGCCACCGTTTGCACGCTGTCGCTCGCGAGCACTCCGGCCGCAGCCATGACGATCGCGCCACAAAACGCGCCGAGGAGCAGCCCGGCGACAATTCGCCGGCCAGGTAGGT